>CACYHM010000289.1 GCA_902774195.1 uncultured Eubacteriales bacterium | reverse complement strand
ATAAAAGCGGATCTGGATACTATCAAAGACATAGAAAAGTCGACATGGCGGCTTACCATCACTCATGAAGACGATTACGGATGGGTAGGAACGGACTATGCTGCGATATATGATACGAAGGGCAGACAGATCGGGTATGCCATCATGGATCTCGATCTGAACTATTTTGTCGGACGCATTTCCGGATTCCTGGCGGTCCTGCTGCCGGCAGCTGCGATACTGGTGCTTTTCCTTGCTTTCCTGTCCTCAGGCCTTTTGAGAAAGCATATCATCTCGCATCTGACATCTATGGCGGATGCGGCTCAGAAATATACTGTGCTTGACAAAGTCAGTCAGCCGGACGACGCGCCTTTTGTTTTTGAGGATCTTGACATAAATACCTCTGACGAACTCGAGGAACTCTGGCGCAGCATGTCCGGGATGGTTCAGGGATACCATGATACGTCTGCGCAGCATCACTGCAGAGCAGGAGAGAATGGATGCGGAACTATCGATAGCTACGGCGATCCAGGAGGGAACGCTGCCTAAGGAGTTCCCGGCATTTCCTGACAGGAATGAATTCGATATCTACGCTTCCATGATCCCTGCAAAGGAAGTCGGAGGCGATCTGTATGACTTTTTCATGATAGATGACGACCATCTGGCCATGGTGATAGCGGACGTATCCGGAAAAGGAGTCTCGGCGGCTCTGTTCATGGTCATTGCCAAGACCCTGATACAGAACCAGGCCGAGCTTGGCGGACAGGACCCGGCGGATGTGCTCAGACATGTGAACGCCAAGCTCATGAGGATAAACAAAGCATCCATGTTCGTTACGACCTGGATGGCGATACTGACGATATCCACCGGCGAACTGATCTACGTCGATGCGGGCCATGAGTATCCGGCTGTTTGCCGGAGCGGAGGGTCATTTGAACTGATGGACGATGTGAGGGGGATACCTATGGCCGTAAGCGACAGGGCAAAGTTCACATCTGATACGATCATGCTGCACCCGGGAGATACTCTTTATGTTTATACTGACGGGGTGCCTGATGCAACCAACAAGGCCGGCGAAATGTTCGGGAGAGATCGTATGCTCGAGGCCCTGAACGAAGATCCGGATGCTGCGCCTGAGATCCTGGACGGGAATGTAAAGGCGAAACTTGCTGCCTTCGTAGAAGACGCGCCGCAGTTCGATGATATCACTATGCTGACATTCAAGTATAACGGCAGGCAGAAATGATGCGTCAATGTCTCCGGACGGCATGCATCTTTGTATAAAAGTCAGGAGGGATCACGATGAGAAATAAGAAATATCGCAGAGACGGATCCAATACAGAGGCTGAAAGCGCTCAGAGGCTGAGTCTTGAGGAAATAGAAGAAGTTGCCGGCGGCGGAGAGATAAGCGGCGATGACCCTGATCAGGAGCTGCTGAAGAGCAATGCGAAGAGCTATGGCGGAGACCTTTCGGCTGCCATGAGAAGTGAAGCGATCAGAAAGGTCCTCGGAAAAAAAGGCTGAAAAGGCATAGTGCAGAAAGGAATCTGAAATGAAGGACAAAAGATACGGATCATATGAAAGCAGTGAAAATTATCAGGCGCTGGACCTCGAGGATATCAGCAATGTTTCCGGAGGAAACGATACAGATGAGAGGCCGCCTTTTATCGGAGAAGGAGGCATAGAGGAGCAGGCATTCAACGCAAAGCCGTACGAGGGAGCTATGGTGTATGCTACGTCAGGCTCACAGATCAAAAAAACCAAGAAAAAGTAAAAGGTAAACCAAAGTACTCTTTTTCGGAAGCGATCCGGCAGGAATCCAGGCCGGACCGCTTTTTTGCTGCGCAGGCTTATCTGACACAACGGGACGATTTATGATATAATATATTTCGATATGGGAACGGAAACCTGTTCCCGAAAAGTTTACAGATCAAGAATAAGGAAGAGGACGCAAATGAGGAAAAGACATTATTTGAAGACCGCTTTCGTCGGAGGGCAGCTGATCACCGGAAGACACAAAAATGCTATACAGAATTCACTCGTCATGATAGACCGCGGTGAGATCCTGTATGCCGGGGAGAGGAAGGCAGATATGGAACCTCTCCTGAAGGAGTTCGATGTGATGGACATCTCGGGCAAGACTATCATGCCGGGACTTATCGACACGCATCTTCACTTCAGCGGCAACCTCAACGATAACGATTCCGACTGGGTAAGAGAACCGCTGCTGCAGAAGCAGGTAATGGCTGTCCAGCAGGCGCGTGAATGCCTCGAGAACGGGCTTACAACAGTCGGAGAGATCTCCAGGTTCGGTATCCCTATCAGGGACATGACCAATACCGGCCAGATGCAGGGCCCGAGGGTCATCGCTTCGGGAAGAGGCTTCTGCGCGACAGCATCGCACGGTGATTCGCACAACTGCAGCGTAGAGGAGTGCGCCGCCGGACATCCGTGGGCCGAAGTCGTCGACGGACCGTGGGAGCTCAGAAAAGCTGTAAGACGCAGACAGAGAGAATGCCCGGATGCCATCAAGATCTGGGCGACGGGAGGCGGTATCTACAGATGGGATACTTCCCGCGATCATCACTATACGTACGAAGAGATCAAGGCCGTCGTGGATGAAGCAGCCATGAGAGGCATCCCTGTATGGTCTCATACATACGGCAAGACCGGACCTTCTGTAGAGGCCGGTGTCGACTTCATAATCCACGGCTTCGAGATCGATGAACAGGACATGGAGAAGATGTACGAAAAGGGCATCTGCTTCTGCCCGACGATCAACTTCCTGCCGGCATGGCTTGCGACATATCCGCCGACATACATCCCGGGAGTGCACGACAAGTACGAAGGAGCGACACTCGTTGACAAGGAACTCGCAAGGCTGTATGACAACGTCAACAAGGCTTACAAGATGGGCGTCATAATCACGGTAGGCTCCGACAGCTTCAATTCGGATTCCACCCCGTACGGAGTCACAGCCATCGGAGAGATCCACAGATTCGTCGACTGCTGCGGCATGAGCGAGATGGACGCTATCAT
>CACYHM010000288.1 GCA_902774195.1 uncultured Eubacteriales bacterium | reverse complement strand
TCAGTCAGCGATAAAGCCACATTGTTGAGAAGATAGCTGAGGCCTATGCACATGCCCGGAACGAGCCACTTTCTGAGAGGAACCGTTCTTACGGTCTCCGCTATCCTCCTGTGAAAGAGCGCGAGGCAGAACAGAAACGCGATCGAATAGCGCACGCTCATCATCGAGTACACGGGGACCGCGTCGAAAGCGATCTTTGAGATCGGATCCCCGAAGCCGTATACCACCGACTGCAGCACTATGAGCCCTTCAGCCAGGCCTCTTGTTTTGTCAAAACGTCCCTTACCCATCGCATCACCCTGCCGCATCCGTAAGGCGGCTTCAGCTACAGCTCTCTCAGCACCAGCACCGTAACGCCGAGGTTGTCTCCGGGCTTTACCCTCACGACCTTCGGATGATATCGGTACTCGTCCGTTATCATGTCCTTCAGGCTGGTGCCGCGGTTGTAGCCGTGGATCAGCTTTATCTGGTAAGTCGAGTCATCGGCCGCCTTCAGAGCGCGGTCGATCGCTTTTATCGCCTCGTCCTGAAACATGCCGTGAAGGTCCAGTGTCACTATAGGAGTTTCCATTGCATCCTCCTCTGTTCTTCGATCCTACATAAATGGGCTGTTACTTTGACCGCCCTGTTCTTTCTGCAAGCTCCTTCAGCCATGCCGAGACAGCCTTCGCGTAAGGGTACGCCTCCGTCACGGAAGGTCCGTCCATCTTCCACTTCCAGTTTCCGTCCGCGACGCCGGGGACGTTCATCCTCGCATCTTCGCCGAGCATGAGCACGTCCTGCATCTGCAGCATCGCGAGGCACGCAGGGCTTTCGTATATGCGGCCTATTATCTCCCTGGCTTCGCTTCTGAGCTCTTCGGCGTCCTCTTCTTTCCTTTCGGGATCCTCTTCATCCCCGTCTTCCATCTGAGGGCCCTGTAGATCTTCGAGCCAGCCGATAAGCGTGTTGTTGTCGTGAGTGCCGGTATAGAAGGCTCTGTTCGCCGCCTTTTCAGGCTCTTCCTCACAGAGCTGCATCATCTCGTAAGCGTTGAACTGCCAGATGTCCATGCCCGGAAGTCCCGAAAGCTTCATGAGGTCCTTCACTCCGGCGTCGAGGAATCCGAGGTCCTCCGCGAGGACGCCGAGTCCGCTTCCGCTCTCATCGATCATGTCGCTGACCGCCTTTATGAACGCGAGTCCCGGACCGTGCTGCCAGCATCCGGTCTTCGGGGTCCCGCCCTCAGGAACGGTGTAGTATTCCGACAGGCCCCTGAAATGGTCTATCCTGAGTATGTCATAGCGTTCCACGCACTGGTGCATCCTTCTCATCCACCAGTCATAGCCGTTCTCTTTCAGCTTCTCCCAGTTGTACAGCGGATTGCCCCAGGCCTGGCCCTCGCCGCTGAACGCGTCAGGCGGCACTCCGGCGCTGACATCGAGCCTTCCGTCTTCGTCCATCCTGAAGATGTCCTTGTTGCCCCATACGTCGGCGCAGTCAGGCGCCATGTACATCGGAAGGTCTCCCATCATCTCCACGCCCCTGGAGTTGGCGTAGCTCTTCAGCGCTTTCCACTGGGCGTCAAAATAATACTGCTGCGTCGCGATCTCCTTCGCTCTCTTTTTATCCTCTTCGCCGAGGGTCTCAAGATACTCCGCCGGGCCTGCGGATCTCAGATCTTCAGGCCACTCGTACCACGGCTTTCCGTCCTGAGACTCCTTTATGAGCATGTATGCTATGTATTCATACAGCCAGCCGCTGTTATTCTTTACGAAAGCCTCGTAGCCCGACATGTCCGGCAGCTCGTCCCTGTCGATGAAGCTCTCGTCTCCCGCAAAGGCCGCGTAGCTGCTGTACGGCGAGTCCCCGATGCCGGCAGGGTTCAGAGGCAGCAGCTGCCATACTCTGAAGCCCGCGTCCGCGATGAAGTCGACGAATTCTCTCGCCGGCGCTCCGAGCGTCGGCCGGCAGAGCGAGCTTATGTGGCAGATCACTCCGGCCTTCCTGTCGATGCCTTCCCAGTACGGGGATCTCTTTCTGAGGCTTATGATCATCGAAGACAGCCTGTCCATCCTGACGGAGCCGAGGCTTCCCTCTTCATCTGTCTTCATCTCTGTCGATGTGAGAAGCTCGAGCGCGTATCCGCCCCTGAGGTCCTCGACTGCGCCGAGGTCTGCCCACGACTCGCTGTAGCTTCTGTTGGCGAGCACGATCAGAGTCTCTTCGGCTCCGCCCGCGTCCTTTCCGCTCAGCGTGAACGCGAAGACATCGTCGCTTATCCCGCATGTGCCCGAGAGCATCCTGAAAGCGCCGTTTCTGAGCGCCGGGTGCTCCTGATACAGCAGGCCAAGCATCCTGTAGTGGTAGCCGAGATCGAGGTTCTCAAAGCCCCACGGATATCCGCTCCTGTTGGCAGGGTCCGCGCCTCCCGTGAGACCGGCCTCGTCGCCGTAATAGACGCACGGTACTCCCGGAAGGGCGTACTGGAGCGTCGAAAGCAGCCTGACCTTGCGGACGGCCGAATCGTAGTCCTCCTCCGCCGCCATGGCTGTGATTATCCTCTCGCGGTCGTGCGATCCGATGAGGTTCAGCGCCGCGTAAAAGTTCTCAGGCGGGTAGTTCTC
>CACYHM010000287.1 GCA_902774195.1 uncultured Eubacteriales bacterium | reverse complement strand
ATCGAGCCCGCCGCTTTCGTTCAGGACCGTCGCTCCGTCAAAGGCGGTGGCCCCGTCTCCGTGGTCAACCAGAAAGTATCTGTTTACCGCATTTTATGCATATCCGCGCTTCATCATTCTTTTTTCTGCTTTTTCGCATCTTCTGCGTTCGCCTTCAGGCGCTTTTCTACAGCTTTATCGAACTGGAGCTTGAGAAGCGCCGCCACAGGCACAGCAACGAGCATCCCTACGATGCCGCCCACTCTTCCGCCGGCAAGGAGCGCCACGATGACCAGCACCGGATGCACCTCTACATTGCTGCTGAGCATCCTCGGGTTTATGATATTGCCGTCGATGAACATCACCACTATGAGGATGATGCCTCCGATGACAAGGCTTCTGATCGATCCCTCGGCGAGGCAGACCAGTATAAGCGATCCGAATCCCACCACAGGTCCTACGTAAGGTATCAGATTGCCGAGGCCCGTGAGTATGCCTATCACTGCGGCATAAGGGACCTTAGCGATGAGCATGGCGACGGTCACCATGGCTCCGACGAGAAGGGCGTCCATCGCCTGCCCCCGGATATATCCCGAGAACACCCTGTCGGCGTCCTTGATGAACTGACGGAGCTTTTCTCTCGTGCTGCTGCTTGTAAAGGCGTCGAGCGCTCTGCCCCAGTAGACACGGATCTCCTCATCGAGCAGGAAGTATATCGCGAATATCACCGCGAACACGAGTGTCGTCGCGCCCGTCTTGACGCCGCTGAATATCTTCGTCACGAATCCCCCGATGCTGCCGAGGTTGATGTTCATGCTCGCGAGCTGATCTTCTATGGTCGCCCAGAACTTAGTGAACTGATCGGCCAGAGCGGCTATGTACTCCTTGTAGGCTGACGGATTGAAATCCGAAAGGCTCTGCGTCACAGTGAAAGCTATCACTCCGAGTATGAGACCGACCGCCATGAGCACGATAAGCCAGATGATTATGACAGCCAGGACCCTTGCAGCCCTTTTGTTGTCCATCAGAGCAAGCAGCCTCCTCTCGACCGTCTTCACAGGAGGGGTCAGCAGATATGTGAATACCATGCCGAGCACGAGCGGTCTCATTACCGCCGAGACGAACTCCAGCGCGCTGCCGGTCTTGCCTGCCAGGTACCATATCACTATGCCCAGCACGAATATGATAAGAGCGGTCTTTATGACATAGTACGACTTGACCGCATACTCTTTGTTGTAATACTTCTCCAGTTTCTTCATGTACCCTCCCGGTTATTTCGAAGCGGCGAGATACTCTTCGAGCGTCACGCCCTGCTCTGTGATCTCTTTAGCGGTCTCTGGCGAGCCGACATAACGCATATGCCATGGCTCGTAGCTCACGCCTGTGACCTTCTCTTTTCCCTCCGGATAGCGGAGTATGAATCCATATTCCGGCATTTTTTTATGTATGGCCTCCCATATCTCCGGATACTGCTCGAGGTCCTCATTCTCGTAGACGGTCTTTCCGTCAACGATGAAGTACAGATCAAGAGCAAGCCCGGTGTGATGTTCCGAATAGCCCGGCACAGCCACATATTGTTTTACATAATCCGCGCCGTACTTCTCCGTGAATTCATCGACTATCTTCTGCTGGGCAGCCTCGCTTCTGTATGCGGAATCCAGCTCGAGCGTCACCTTTCTGTCCTGAAGCTCCTTTTCGACATCTTTCTTGAGCTCCAGATACGCTTTATACGCTTCTGCCTCAACGAAGACATCATCGCCCACTGAGTTGATGCTCGCGTAGAATTCCACCCTGTCCAGCCAGTCCTCGGGAAGCGGGTTCTCATAATTGACCAGTACCATGTAATCGACCTCACTGCCGCTTTCATCAGGCGCGGCGTCTTTCGCATCCTTTCCCTGCCCTGCGCAGCCGCACAGCATCAGAGCTGCAGCCAGCATCAGAGCAAACACCCATATGGTCCCTGCTTTTCTTTTCATCATTTCTCTGTATCCTTTCGTATAATCTATTTTACGCGTCAGATGAAGACACGGCAAGCATCAGACAAAAGAAAGAGCCGCCGGATCATATCGATCGCGGCGGCCCCCGTCTGCATAGTCAATATCTATCTGATCTCTCTCAGGACACCATTCTGGTCTCTCCAGTAGCGGTATGTATCAAAGTACTCACCCTGACCTGCTCCGCCCGCGATCGCGTCGAGCGCTGCAGGATCCAGTTCGAACTTTTCATCGGAGTATCCGTTGCTGTAGTATCCGTCACTATAGTATCCGTTGCTGTAGTATTCGTTTTTGTCATTCTTTGATTTCAAAAATGCCATTTTGTCTCTCCTTTCAATGCCCTATTTGACCTGTCTCGGATCCGGCTCGGACCACTCCTTCAGACAGGATTTGCACTGCATATACAGGTTTTTATTATACTTGTAGCAGACGATATCGATATCTGCGATCCTGCGGCATTTCGGGCACTTTCTCTTCTCCTCCCAGTGATTGATGATGACACCGCAGAAAGTCCCCGGCAGTTCAGATCATTCGCCTCTTCTCTTTCTCGCGAATGCCATTCCTGCGGTCCCGGTCAAAGCTGCACAGAAGAGCACCGTCCATGCGCGGAGATCATTCTCATCACCGGTATTCACGC
>CACYHM010000286.1 GCA_902774195.1 uncultured Eubacteriales bacterium | reverse complement strand
GATAATGAAGGAAAAGATAGAAGAGCTCCGCAGAAAGGGCATACGTTTCTATCTTGATGACTTCGGCACCGGCTATTCCAATATGGAAAGGATCATGGAACTGCCGTTCGACATAATAAAATTCGACCGCACTCTGGTGATTGCAAGCGGCAGTGACGAACGCTCGGAAAAAATGGTTGAGAACCTCGCCAATATGTTCAGAGAAATGGATTACTCTGTGCTTTATGAAGGCGTTGAGACTGACGCGGATGAGGAACGCTGCCGCGAGATGTTCGCTTCATATCTGCAGGGATACAAGTACTCACGGCCGGTACCGATAGAACAGCTTCAGGAATTCCTGCAGAAGGCCGATCCGGGAATGCGTGCCTGATGCCCGTCTGTTATACATCGCCACATTTCTCATGAAATGGTGTATACTTGCATTAATACAGATACAGGTATCCAATGCCTGGAATATTACAGGGAATTCAGGATAATGAAAGAACAGGTAAACAATCAGGAACACAAACAATTCAGCCGCGAGCGCGTAAATACGATGTCGCTTGAGACCGCGCTTGCCATAATCAGAAACTGCATGACTCTTATGAGGGTCGGCGAGCTGAAGGAGAGCGTCAGACTGGTAATAGAGAATCTCGTTGATATATCCGGGGCGAGAAACGCAAGCATACTGCTGGTCGATGACGAGAACAGAAAGGCTGTCAAATACTGCGAGTGCATCTCAGATACGATGGACATTTCCGAGATGCCGGGCGACGGCCGCATACCATACGAGGTCGTCAAGGGCTGGCAGAAGATGCTGACCGGCAGAGACAGCATAATAATCAGCAACGATGAGGAGCGCGAGGAATCAGCAAAAAGCTCACCGGCTCTTGCCGCGATGATCGAGCGCAATGGAATGAGGAGCGTATGCATGCTGCCCCTGAGGCGCGGAGAAGAGATCTTCGGTTTCATGTACGTTGTCAATTTCGATACGGACAAGGTAAAGGATACAAAGGATCTGCTCGAGCTGATGTCCTTTTTTATCGCTACCGAGATATTCAATGATCGCCTCAAGACAGTACTCAAAATGATGAGCGTGACGGATGAGCTTACCGGACTCAATAACCGGCATGCCATGATGGACAGGGTAGAAGCCATCATCGCGGAGTCGCGCCGGGAGACCGTAGGTATTGTCAATATGGACCTGAACGGCCTCAAGATCATAAATGACCATCGCGGTCATGAAGGCGGCGATCTTTATCTGAAACATGCGGCGGATGTCATGAGCGGCATCTTTGAAAGAAGAGATCTGTACAGAGCCGGAGGAGATGAATTCATCGCCATAATAGAGGGTAAGACCTATGAGGAGTTCTCGGGACTTATAAACTCGCTGAGAGAGATGGAAGACAGGGATCCGGAGTTTAATCTGGCCATCGGATATTACTGGTCGGACAACGGCATAAACGATTCAAAGACGGCTTTCATGAAAGCAGACCGGAGCATGTATCTGGACAAGAGAAGATACTACAGCAGCCATCCTGAAGAGGACAGACGCAAGCACTGAAAAGCCTGCCTGTCAGATAACAACTGAGTAAAAAAAGAGCTTCGCTTCAGCTGCGGAGCTCTTTTGCTGTTATTGCAAGTACGCACTGTGATGAGAATATATTGGTCGCGGTCACAAGGAAATCCAGTATGGATGTCAGCGACAGTATGACCGCCAGCGTAGCGGAGCCGAGTCCCAGCTGCGCGAAGAGTATCGCGAAACTCGCGCTCATGCCTCCCGGTACAGGCGGGGCGGCGGCGGAAAGGACGATACTCATCAGAAGGGCGGTCACTATCCATGTGACCGAGATCTCCGGAAGGCCTTCCTCGGCGGCGCTGAGCGCTGCATAGAGAAAGAGTATGGATACCGCGGGCTTGTACAGGATCTGCCCGAACGGAACGCCGAAGTTGGCGATCTTCTTGCTGACGCCAAGGTCATTTATGCATGTCTGCACATTGTCCGAAAAGGCCGCGGATGAAGAAGCGGTGGTTATCGCGATGGCAAATGTGGACGCGGTCTTCTTCCAGAGCTCGTGCGGAGCCATCTTCAGACGGACGCATGCCGCCAGTGTGTGCAGGATGATCAGTACCGCGCATCCGGCTGCGGTCGTTCCGAAGAATTTGCCTCCGACAGCCAGCGTGCCGAATTCACTCGAAACTATGATGTTGAACAGGCTCCCGAAAACGAAGGCCGGAACGAGCCTGCTGATGACGCTCATGATGCCGTCTACTATGAAGCCGAGCTGCTCGGTGAGATCGGCCACGCTCTGGGTATCCTTACCGACCAGCAGCATGGCAATGCCGACTATGACGGCCACAAAGAGTATCTGCAGTGTGTTGCCGCGTGAAAACGGCGTGAAGAGGTTGGACGGTATGATGTCGAGTACCATCTGATACAATGCCGAAAAATCACCGGCCCCCTGAGTCTCACCGAACTTCAGGGAAAATATCGGCAGTCCCACGATGGCACCGGCCAGTGTCATGAGGCACAGATAGAACCTGAGGCTGAGCGTCCTGCCGACTTCGCTGAAGGTCGACGCATCGCCCAGGCTGTTGATGCCCCAGACGACGGAGAGGAATACCATCGGTCCGGCAACAGCGTTGAGAAAACCCAGGAAAGTATTGATCAGCGGTCCGATAATACCGTCGTGAAGCACTGCTCCGACCGATGCGGGAGCTATGTTGACAAGCATGCCGAGAATTACAGCGGCGGCGATGGCAATGACGAGATGGAGTCCTTCAGGGAGCTTCCTTCTGGCCGGCGTGAAAACGACCTCGTTTGCGCCGCGTCTGTAGCGCCAGCGCGGCAGCCTGCCCATGCGGATCAGGGCGTTTTTCATGACGGCGTCCTCATCCGGGCCGTATTCGTTGTCCGGGAAGGGATCGGTCTTTTCGCCCGGAACGCAGAGACGGACCTTTTTTCTGCCGAGGCTCATTCCTTTATCCAGCGTAAAGACTGCGTCTTCGCCGAATGCGTTCCGGTAGTTCAGCAGAACCTCTTCGGCGCCCATCACGATGCGCAGCTGCTCCTTCGAGTCCAGCTTCCTGTCCTCAAGAAAGCTCCTTATCTCACCGCAGGCTTTTCGTATATCCTCGTTCGTTAATCTGTAGTTCATTTCCCTTTACCTCTTTATGATACAGATGCATTATATCAACTTTTTGCACTGCATGTCTCCATCCTGCGAAGAAAATGGTATATCATATAGGGAAAGAATACTCTGGCAGAGATAAAGGAGGGCCATCATGGACAGCAGAAAGTTTTTCGAACTCAGACCGGACGATCTTGAAGGCGTCAACGGCGGCGCATGGACCGGAGAAGAGACAGAACTCAGCATGCTCTGTGCCAAATGCAGATGCGTACGGGTATTCAGGAAAGACGAATGGGGCAGATGGCGCTGCGAGGAATGCACCGGCACTGAGACCATGAGATATCAGGATCTGTAAACGATGAGAACTACCGGGAAACTTATGGGAGCGATACTCGACCTCGGGCGTGAGATGATGGTCACCGGCGCCGAGGTGTGGCGAGTCAAGAGCCTTCTTGTAAGACTGTTTGACGCGTACTGCTTCAAGACATGGGACGTATGGATCGTATCGAGCTGCATGGTGGCGACTGTACGCACATGGAATGACCGGGAATACACAGAATCAAGAATGATAGAGGGCCGCAGCTATGACCTTGACAAGCTGGAGCGTCTTTACAGTCTGGCTGAAGAACTCATCGAGTCGCCGGCCAGCGTCGATACGATCAGGG
>CACYHM010000285.1 GCA_902774195.1 uncultured Eubacteriales bacterium | reverse complement strand
AACGTAGTGATGGAGATCGAGCTGATCACACCGATCGCTATCGAAGAAGGACTGAGATTCGCTATCCGTGAGGGCGGCAGGACAGTAGGTTCGGGCGTTGTAACTGAGATCATCGAGTAATCAGAAATCTGCGTTTTACAGATATGCAAGGACGCTGCTTCGGCAGCGTCTTTCATTATGCCTTCACAAATTGTCGGGCGAATATGTTATACTTTGCGTTGACAATAACTGAGATATCTAAAGGAGGATATAACAATGGTAAAGATGCTCGATAAAGACAATTATGAACAGGAAGTAATGAAGGCTGAAGGCACAGTTCTCGTAGATTTCTACGCAGACTGGTGCGGACCTTGCAAGATGCAGGGACCTATCGTCGAACAGCTCGCAGAGGAGAGAAAGGACGTTAAGTTCTGCAAGCTCAACGTCGATGACGCTGCGCCTATCGCTATGGAACTCGGCATCAGCAGCATACCGACCATCATGGTCGTAAAGGACGGCAAGATCACGTTCAAGGAAGCCGGACTCATGCAGAAAGCCCAGCTTGAGGCTCTTCTGTAAGGAGGCAAAGCATGCTGCTGCTGACAAAAGAAGACATAAAAAAAGTATTCACCATGAAGGATGCCGTCGCTGCCGACAAAGAATGCTATAAGGCGTTCAGCGAGGGCAAGTTCGATGTGCCGCTCAGAGCGGTGATCAACGGAAGCAGCGGCAATTTCCTTTTCATGCCTGCCTACAGCGAAGAGATGAAGGCGGCAGGACTCAAGATAGTCAATATCATGCCGGGAAACCCTGCCAAAGGTCTGCCTGCGTCCATCGGACAGGTGCTCCTGATCGACGGTGAGACCGGCGAGGTAAAGGCTCTGATGGACGGGACGTACATCACGGCTTTGCGCACAGCTGCTGCCAGCGGCGCGGCATTCGATATCTTCGGCAACAGATATGCATCCACAGGAGCCATGATAGGGACTGGCAGCCAGGCGATGGCCCAGCTTGAGGCCATGCTGAGCGTCAGGCATCTGAGAGAGGTCAGAGTCGCGGCGAGGGACATAAAAAAGACCGTGGATTTCACCGAGAGAGCCAATAAGGAACTCGGACACTACGGCACTGAGATCATCGCGATGGATGATACAAACGCGGCAGTAGACGGCGCGGATCTGGTGACTCTTGTCACAACATCCCCTGTTCCCGTCTGCAGCGCAGAGTTTTTCAAACCGGGCGCTGTGATAAGCGCGGTCGGGGCCTATACTTATGACATGCAGGAGCTCGACCCGAAGGTCTTCGACAGATGCGGCAAGATATACTTCGACTCCGAAGAAGCCGTCCTCTCCGAGTCCGGAGACATACTGAGACCTCTCGATGAGGGGACCCTCAGCAGGGATCAGTTCACCGGAGATATCGGGGATCATCTGCTCGGAAAGATCCCGGGACGCGAATCGGATGATGAGATCATAGTGTTCGAGAACGTAGGCATCGGAGCGCTCGATCTGTATACAGCACAAAAGGTATATGACAGAGCTGTCGCTGCAGGAGCGGGCCTCAACTGGGGTTAGACGTAAAAAAACGGGAATTATCGTAATATTTTTACAGTAATCGTAATATAATTCTGCAAGGAGGGAACAAAATGCCACATGTAGATATCAGCATGTTTGCGGGAAGAGACGACGAGACCAAGAAAAAAACAGCTGAAGCGGTAGTCGAGGCCATGATGGAATCACTGGGATGCCAGAGGAGCCATCTGTCTGTAGCGATCCACGACGTGGATCCTGCTGAATGGAACGAAAAGGTCAAAGCGAAGGTGGATCCGTCAAAGGTCTATGCCGGAGAAGTCTTCGAAAACAAATAGAGCTGACGCTCGCGACGGAGCCGGGTGATGCCCGGCTTTTTCACTGCCCTTATTCTTGTATTTCGGGGCGCAGACCAATATACTTATAATGTTAGGCACTTTGCAGGGAAGGATCCCCGAAGAGGAACGGAATGAGTTACATCGGTGTAAGAGATCTGGTGATCGAATTCACGAAAATAGATGAGAGCGGCAACGAGGTCGCCGGCAAAAGGGCCCTTAACGGTATCAGTCTGGATATCGAAAAGGGCAGCTTTACCGCGATCGTCGGAATGAACGGCTCGGGCAAATCCACTCTCGCCAAGTGTCTGAACGGTCTTCTGACACCGACGTCCGGAGCTGTCATCGTCAGCGGATTCAGCACGAAGGACGATGAGCATATCTGGGATATCAGGAGCCGGGTAGGAATGGTCTTCCAGAATCCGGACAACCAGATCGTCAGCTCGATAGTCGAGGATGACGTTGCTTTCGGACCGGAGAATCTCGGAGTGGAACCTTCAGAGATCAGAAAAAGGGTGGATGACGCTCTCAAAAGAGTAGGTATGTACGAGCTCAGGGATAAGGGAGCGCACATGCTTTCCGGAGGACAGAAGCAGAGGATCGCAATAGCCGGCGCCGTGGCGATGAGGCCGGAGTGCATAGTATTTGATGAGCCGACGGCTATGCTCGATCCGAAGGGAAGAGAAAGCGTGATGCAGATAATCAGAGAGCTGAACTCCGATGGCATCACCTGCATACTCATAACCCACTTCATGAACGAAGCCGAGCAGGCTGACAGGGTG
>CACYHM010000284.1 GCA_902774195.1 uncultured Eubacteriales bacterium | reverse complement strand
AGTAAAGCCGTACCGTCCGATGGCTTCTCCGAGCTTCACATAACTTCCGACAGGGATATCGTTTTCCGTCTTTGCGCTGGAAAAGGCGACCAGACCGGCGCGCTCCAGATGGATGAACCCGTTTTCCCCCACGTATTCTTCTGAAGCGTCGATGCCCACTACCTCTCCCAGAAACATGTCATGGCTCCCGAGGGGTATGATCTGTTTCAGCCTGCATTCTATGTTCAGAGGACTCTCCATGATGATCGGCGCGTACTCAAGGTGGAGCGCTTTGCCCCTTGTAAGACCGGTCAGTTCCCATTTGTCCGGACATTCCGCCGCACTGATCACGCCGCACTGATCTGCCGCGGCCGCCAGCTTCTCTGTATTGAGATTGAGCACGAATTCTCCTGATTCTTTGATCATGTCATAGGATACACGCGAAGGGCGGATGGAAACATACGCCATCGGCGGATTCGTACATACCGTGCCGGTCCATCCGGCTGTCATGATGTTGGTCCTACCGTCTTTCGTTCCGGAACTTACCATGAGAGCCGGTACGGGATATAGCAGCGTGTTTGGTCTGATCTCACATTTTTTCATGCCCTTAGCCCCTCCTTCATTATTGTCAGATTCTCTGATTAATAATAACACAAGAAAAAAATTGCGTTTAGTTTTTCATTTAAAGGGCCGCAAGGCCTTTTTCGTGTCCGTTTTTTGAGACACATGCTCCGCTAGAATGTAGATGTCAAAACCAGTCGGAGAGAAAAGGAAGGAGCAGGCCATGTCAGTAAAGATCAGAAACACGATGACACACATCGCCATTATACTGGCGGTATTCACGATGACGATGCTCGCGGGAGCGATCCCGGCCTGAACACAGGTAAACATCTATGATGGCGAAAGCACACATAACGGTCGGAATGGCGGCTGCATTTACAGCGGTGATGCCGGATTCGATCCCGGAAGCGCTCCCCGTGATAACAGGAGCGTCGCTGGGCTGTCTTATATGTGACATAGATTGCGAGACCAGAGCCGAGAGAAGCGATTCCTCGCGCTGGAGGATCATGATGGCTCTTGTCGCTGCGGCAGCACTCATAGAAGACCATCTGCTGGACGCCGGCATGTGGCGGTCGGTGACGCAGAACGGTCCGTATATGTGTTTCGCGGGACTTGCGGGATCCATGATCATCGGCACTTTCGCAGGCATATCCCGCCACAGGGGGTTCTCGCATTCGCTCCTGGCTCTCGCGCTCGAGACGCTGTGCATGTGGCTGATGATCCCGGCGGCGGCAATGCCGTTTGCAATAGCGTTCGCGTCCCATCTGGTGCTGGACCTGATGAACAAGAGGCCGGTGAGACTGTTCTACCCGGCAAAGAAGAGGTTCTGTCTCGGGTGGTTCTACTCGGACAGACTGGCAAACAAACTGTGCGCGTCGGCGGGCTGCATATGGCTCGCTGCGTCAGCGATAATAGGGTTGAGACTGCACGGATAATCCGGAAAGTCGCCTGCGAGGCGACCATATCGACGAAAGCACACTTTATACTGACCACAACGGAAGGACCTGTCTGAAAGGAGGATGCAGATATGAAAACGATCGAACAGATCATAAAGGAAAGAGACAGAGAGCAGTTCTACAACTACTACATCAGCCTCGGATACGACCGCAGGACGGCGGCCTGCCTGGCGCTGTTTACGTATGGAGAATACAGATTCAAAGACTTTTCGATAGAAGCACTTTACGACGCGCTGGAAAAGGGCGAAGAATACCTACCCGAAGAAGTGAAGGAAGAGCGGAAGCGTCCAAAGAAAAGAAGGGCATACGCCGCCCTGAGCAGAAATACATACACTGCTGAGACAGGCCTGCTTGGCGGCGCAGGCGTTGCAGATGCAAAGATGATGAGCGTCCCGGATCAAGGCTCTGCTGTCGCGGAGGAATCAATGTCCATGTGCCTTGCGCCTGCGGAGGCGCCGGCATCTATGTATCTTGAACCTATAAAGGCT
Source organism: uncultured Eubacteriales bacterium (assembly GCA_902774195.1). Next base: position 641 of record CACYHM010000284.1, on the reverse strand, counting down.
GTCGCGCCCCATGGCTTCGCAACAGATGAATATGAACGCATAGAAGAAAAAGATGCCCGCAGCTCGGCAGCTGAGCCGATGTCTACGTTCCGCATGACAGCCAACACTGCATCGGCGGGAGTGATACTCAACCGACTCAGGAACGGACGTCGGATCGACCGCAGCATGGTCCGGATCGAGGAGATGCTCAACTACTTCCGCTATGACAGCAGACTGCCTGAAAAGGATATGTTCGCCGTCTCATACGAGCTGATGGACTCGAAGGATGCGAAGAAATACCTCTACATCAACGTGCAGGGGCGTGAGGAAGTCAAAGACAAACAAAACGTAATAATCCTTCTCGATGTGTCCGGCAGCATGCACGGAAATACGGAACAGACACAGGCCATCATCGCAACAGTGATCAGCAAGCTCGGGAATGGAGACAGGCTCAGCCTCATCACATACAGCAGCGACGACAGCATCGAGCTGGAGGCCTTTGCCATCAACGGACCGGAAGACCGCATACGCGCGCTCGAAAAACTGCTGTCTGTCAGGATATACGGCTGCACGTACGGATCAAAGGGGATCGAGAGTGCATACAGGATCGGGAAGAAGAACTATATCGAGGGCGGCAACAACCAGGTGATACTGATCACCGA
>CACYHM010000283.1 GCA_902774195.1 uncultured Eubacteriales bacterium | reverse complement strand
CTGCGCCTCACGGTGACCACTTTGTTATCGAATCCCTCCAGCCGGTATGACACCTCAGGATCGGTAAGCGAATAGTTGAAGACCTCCGGGTATATCGTCAGTTTCCTGACATCCGAAGGAATGGTGAATCTCCCTTCGCTGTCAGCGTATCTTCTTCTCCCGTCCGTATCTATGAACGGGACAGACTGCTTGAGATTATCGATCTGCTCCATCGGCTCATCGATATTGACCTTCGTCACGCAGGTCCTGGTGCAGAAGTACAGCTGACCTTCATCATCCAGATAATTGAAGGAATTTGCAGTCGCCTCGCTCTGGAGGCCATTGGCAAGCCCGTAATGGACAGGGTTGATTTTTTTATCTGCGAGCAGCTCTTCGACAGGAGTGACATATATGCCCATGCCGCTGATCACCCACATGTCCCCGCTGCTGTTCTCGTAAAGATCGAAATTGTCCGAGCACGGGAAATTCTCTATCGTTTTGACCTTGTAATCCTCGGTCATGTATGCGAGCGAGTTTCCGGTAATGATCCAGAAAAGCTTCCTTTTCGGGTCATGCTTGATGCGAAGTATGATATTCGACTTCAGCCCGTCCTTTTTAGTGATGCTGCGGACGCTGTCGCCGCTTATGATGAATATTCCTCCTCCGTTAGTGGCCGCCAGCCGGTCCCCGTTGGGAGCAGGTTCGACATCAAGGCACTCAGTGTTTGTCATGCCGTCGGTTTTCGAGTATGTCCGTTCCACTCTGCCGTCGCGTATGACGCTGATGCCTCCCGTGCATGCGGCAAGAACAGCGCCGCCGTCCTCTTCGAATACAGCACGGACATAATTGCTCGGCAGGCCCGCAGACTCATCATATACGGTCACGCTGCCGTTATCATAGCAAAGCAGTCCGTATGAGCCCCAGGTGGAGATCCAGAGTCTGCCGCTGCTGTCTTCGGTGATGCAGCGTATGCGGCATCCTTTAAGCATGTCGATGAGGTCGTATTGACCGATATACTCTCCCGATGCCTCCATTACCGAATCGACCGGGAATGATGAAAGAGCTTCGTCATCCTTCACGATCTCAAGTCCGGTATCCGTACCGATGAACAGCTTGCCGTCAGAGACGCAGGTCGCATTGACGATATTGTTTTCGATACCGCACAGTGCGAATATGTCCGTAAAACGGTCAGGCACGATCTTCATGACCCCCTGCCTCGTGGATGAGAACCATAAGTTCCCTTCGTAGTCCGTTATCATGTGTGAAACGGAATTGTTCAGAGGGAGCCTGTTCAGATTGTGGAAGCCGTCTCCGTCGATCACTCCTATCCCGCTGCGGCCCAGCAGCCATATCTGATCACCGTATATTTTGATATCCTGTACACCGAAAAGAGGTTTGATATCCACGTACTCGAAATTTTCGATACTACCGTTGATATCCCCGCGGTAAAAGCCTCCGTCCTCGGTCCCTATCATGACCTTTGCCGCGTCTTCGGGATCCGGAACGATGCAGCATATATTACTTATGCCGACATCGTTCAGATCGATATACTCGACGATCTCACCATCCCTGATGGTAAACCATTTCATATCCGATGTGCTGCAGCAGATCAGTCCGTCGGCCGAGCGGTATATCCTCTCGATCAGCACCCCGTCCAGCCTCGGGTCTTCGATGCGCGTGATCTTGAAATCAGGGGACATCATGGATACCCCGCCGGTGGAAGCTATGTATATGATCCCTTTTTCATCCTCGACAAAACCGCGCGTCCTGTCGGAAGCAAGCCCGTCCTCCATGTCCCAGTCCTTTATACCGGTATGGTCGAGAAGGGCGACGCCGCTGTCATTGCTGCCGATCCAGAGCCTGTCCTTGCTGTCGACGTAAAGGCTGGCTACGCTCTTCATAGCGTCGTTGAACACGACCCTTTCAAAGCTGTTACCGTCATAACTGATCAGTCCGGCATAACTTGCTATCCAGATAAAGCCCGCATTTGTCTGGACGATGTCGTTCGCTTCGGAGATCGGGAGTCCGTTGGTGTTGTCATAAAGGACAGCCGAATAGTTCTCCTTGTGGCCCACAGGGTCCACAGAAGGCTGGGTCTCGGCCGCATACACCGCGCCCGTGCGCATAGCGATCGCAATAGCAAAGACGAGGCAGCACAGTATGATGTTTATTATTTGCCTGTTTTTTCCGTACGTTTCTGTCATTCGTGTCTATCCGTCTGGGATCTGTGCCCGGCTTATGCACATCATTTTCTTTATGCGGTGTTTTCCGCCAATAGTCTGCTGTTATCCGTAATGGATTGATTATATCACAGACTGCCGCTGCGGTGGCCTTCCATACCTCTGGTATCTGAAAAAAACCTTTGAAAAAAAGAAGGCCGTTCAGGCCCTTTCAGACAATGCAGTCAGATGACCACTTTGTTCTTGCCGCTGCTCTTGCCTTCGTAGAGCTTCATATCCGCTCTGTTGACCCATTCTTCAGGGCTTTCACCGGGTCTGGCGACTGCAGCCCCGATCGTGATCGTCATGTGCAGTGCATTCCCTTCGTACTCAAATACATGATCCTCGATCTTACGGCGCATGTCATCCAGGCATCTGAACACAGCATCCGGGCCGGATCCCATTTTGCCGGCCACCAGGAATTCCTCTCCGCCCCA
>CACYHM010000282.1 GCA_902774195.1 uncultured Eubacteriales bacterium | reverse complement strand
CTTACGCCGGAAAGGACCTTTTCACATACCGCGTCAAGGTCGTTGTCGAGTTCAGGCAGAAGCACCGACTCGGCGCCTCCGGTGAGTCCCGCATACAGTGCTATGTCTCCGCAGCGGCGGCCCATCACTTCTATTATGGTCGTCCTCTCGTGAGAAGAACTGGTGTCCCTGATCCGTGTGATGCCTTCGAGCACGGTATTTATAGCGGTGTCGAAACCAATCGTCTCGTCCGTATACGCCAGGTCGTTATCTATCGTGCCCGGAAGGCCGATGACGTTGACGCCGAAGTTGTTCGAGAATTCCTTCGCTCCGGTGAGAGTGCCGTCGCCGCCGATCACGATTAGGTTCTCGATCTTGAGCTCCTGAAGCACGTTGTATGCCTTTTCCATTCCCTCCCTGGTCCTGAAACGCTCGCTTCTGGCAGTCTGAAGGATGGTCCCTCCACGCTGCAGGATATCTCCGACAGACCTTCTGTAGAGCCTCTCGACCTCGCCGTCGATAAGGCCCTCATAGCCACGCTTTATCCCGTACACCTCCATTTCGCGGTAAATGCCGTACCTTGTGATAGATCTCACTGCCGCATTCATTCCCGGCGCATCGCCGCCGCTTGTAAGTACACCGATCCTCTTCATCTTTTGTTCGTTCCTTCCTGCTTACTGTTTTTTTACTATTGGTTTGCTTTTTTCAGTATTTATTTCTGATTTATTTCCGTCCAGTTCAGTTTGCTGAGTATATCGTCGTCTGGAGCCGGCCCGCTTACCCCGTATACGTCTCCGTACTGGTTCTCGTACGCGTGGTCGGCTGCAACGCTCACCTCAACGTTCTGACCTGTTGTCGTCTGGTATGTGTTGACTCCCCTTATTGCCTCAGAGTAGTTGTTGCTCATCCTGGTCTGAGAAGCCATCTTCTTGTCCCATGAATCCATGATTCCCGCAGATATATCGCGGCTGTTCTGCGAGATCATCTGCGCCGTCTGCTGCTGCATCTGCTGAGTCCTCATCATGCTCTGCTGAGCCATGCCCTGCATCTGCATCGAGTACTGCTGGTTCTGCTGCACGCTCTGCATGACCAGCTGATCGAACTGCTGCATGAGCGCCGGGTCAGGCTGATATGAAGCGATAAACTTCACGAAATCGTTCGCTGCTTCAGCCTCGAATTCCGCGGGAGCGACCAGCACGTACCTGGCTTCCGAGCCCCAGTAGACCATGTCGCATGGATCGCCGTGTCCGAAGCGCGGGTCTCTTGCTCCCTGGTTCTGCTGCTGCATGCCGCCCAGCATCCCGCCGAGCAGTCCGCCCATGCCGCCCATCAGAGAGCCCATGTTCATGTTGGTGTAGTACTCGTAGCCCTTGTAGTCCATCCCGGCCATCACTACGCAGTCGGTGCCGTTCTTATTGCCCGCGTATTTCGCAAGCACCCCGTTGTAGATCGTGTTGCCTACCTTCGTCGGCGTACCCATCTGATTGTCGAAGCTGACGTAGATGTTTACCAGATCCATCATCTTCTGGTAATTGGCCTCTTTGTTCTGTGTATTGCGGCTCGGCAGATCCGTCTGAGCGACAGGTGTCAGAGGCGCCCCGAATATCTGCTGCGCTGTCTCGAGCAGGTAATCGCCCGGCTCGATGAACGGCCTTAGAGACGACCTTATGACTGCAGGGTCGTTGTTCACCCCGAGCTTCGCCAGCTGGCTCCGCGGTTCGCAGAACATCTCTTCAGACAATATGAACATGCCGATCCTTTTTTCCTTGTTGACAGCATGTATGTTGAATGTGAACGGAACAGCAGCGCTCTGCCGGTTCCGGTTCAGCTCGCCGCCGGTCTCATATGTGTCCGGCACCTCTGCATGCGCGAGAGCCATGCTCCCTGTCTGGTCGAAAAAGGTCTTCATCCGCAGCCTCCTTATGTTGCTATTCTTCTGCGCCCATCTGCTCCTGCAGTCCTCTTACCATGGCCCATATGCTTCCGGCATTGGTCACCTCGTAGTTCTGAGGCCCCCAGACGAGATACTCCGCGCTCTCGAAGCGCCAGCCTACGCTGGTGCCGTCCTGCAGCTTGAAGAATATGTAGTGATAACAGTCTGTGACGCTGTAGTCGGTAGGTCCGCCTATCGTCATCTGCGAGAGCCTGTTGTATGCCTCCGTGACCTGCGCGGGATCCGTCATCACGACTTCAGGTCTTGCTCCCATCTCATCGTACATGGCGTGGCATTCCGAAGGGATCCTCCCTTCTTTCATGTCATTCATCAGCTTGGCTGCACCCTCGTCATTCTGGAAATACAGTATCGAGTCCTGCGGTATATCGCCCGTCAGCTCAGTGCCGCCACCCGGCGCCGGTGTCGGTTCAGGTGCAGGTTCAGGGTCCTGTTTTGCTGCGCATGATGCCATGAGGATCGAACAGAGCATAAGTATGAGCAGTCCTTTCAGTTTCATTGTCTTGTCCTCCTTACCGAAGGCTCTTTACTATTTTATCACAGCCTTCTGTAATATAAGAGGATGAAATCCGAAGAAGTGTTGCGTCTTTGTTCCGCCTATTCTCTTTCCATGGAGTAATATGCCTCGAGCCCCGGACGCGCAGCTTCATACGCGGCCCTGAGCGCGGGATCGAACTGTGTCCCCATGCCTTCCATGATGATGCTGTC
>CACYHM010000281.1 GCA_902774195.1 uncultured Eubacteriales bacterium | reverse complement strand
GATATGGTAAAGACGTTCATGCCGGCTTCCTTCATCCTTGCGGCCTCGGCCTCGTCAAAGTCGTGGCCCCCGACCTGTACGCAGTGAGCTGTCGGCACGAAGTGAGGCTTCTGGCCGAAGTCCACCATGCTGTCAGGTCCCCATCCGCAGACAGCCGAGAAAGGCATGCCGTGCATGTTGCCGCTGATCGTTGACTCATCGCTGTTCCAGTCGCCGTGCGCATCTATCCAGATCACTCCGATCTCGCCCTGAGGCTCGTAGTGCTTGGCCACCGCCGACACGCTGCCGGCCGCGATGCTGTGATCGCCTCCGAGCACGAGCGGGAACCTCCCGTTCTCCAGCGTCTCGGACACCTCTTCATAGAGCTGTTTGTTTGTGGCGTTGACCTGCTCGAACCTTATCATGTGGCGCAGGCTCATGCCGTCTTCAGGCGGCACTATGTCGCCCTTGTCGCGCAGCGTATACCCCATGCTCCTGAGGTCGTCCTTGAGCCCCGCGTACCTGATGGCAAGCGGGCCCATGGCTACGCCCTTCTGTGCCGCGCCGAAGTCGATCTGCACTCCGATAAGATCTATTTCCGTTTTGCTGTTCAGATTTGTCATACTTATCCGCTTATCTCCCTGCTTCTTTCCGGCTAATCTGTGATACTAGTACAGAATAGCCGAAACGGTATCAAACATCAAGGGCAGGCTCATTTCAGCCTTTTCTTTATCCTGCTGAAATCTATGCTGCACTTGCCGCCGGATATCCCGACCGGTATCGTGTCATCGAACGAATACTGCGTTGGCAGATAGTCCTCCTCAAACACATAGACCATCACCTTCTCGTTCTTCGGATCCACTATCCAGTATTCCTTCACCCCGGCATTCATGTATTTACGAAGCTTTATTGTGCAGTCTTTTGCCCTGCTAGAAGGCGAGATTATCTCTGCCGCAAGATCCGGCGGGCCGTCCAGGTAGTTTGCAGTTCCCTCCGTATCCATATCGCATACTATCATGAGGTCCGGCTCCACCAAGGTCCTGTCATCTCTGTCCAGCCTGACACCAAACGGAGCACCGACCACTTCGCAAGGCTTATCATGTTCTCTGATACAATTGAAGAATTCATAGAACAGTGTTCCCTGAATTATCTGATGATTTAAAGTCGGTGATGCCTGGTCATATATAACTCCGTCGATCAGTTCCACTCTCACATCATCCGGGATCGCATAGTAATCACCAATTGTATACTGCCCCTGTTTCGGCCAGCGTTCAGAAGGATCTTTTCCTGTGTCCCAAAAGTCCACCCTTTTGCCAGTGGTTTTCTTTTCATCTTTTTCAGCAAAACCCGATACAGAAGCATACTCTGCAGCATTCTCGTTAACCTGTGTCGAAGAAGCATCAGCCTCATACCTGAATTCATACGGCAGCGGACTTTTCAGTATCATCTCAAGTGCTTCGAGCGTATCTATTCTTGGATTCCTTGTCGCACCGCTGAATATCTTCTGCACCGTACCGAGCGGGACGCCCGAATATTCAGAGACCATTTCATTTGTATATCCGAGCTCTTTCTTTCTTTTCCTGAGTTCCTTTACAGTCATCATGGCCCCATCCTCCCTTGCCGTCTTTGTTTCATCAGACATGCATCATAACAGGTGTTTCCATTACAACCTTATTTTATCGTTTTTGAACGATATATTCAACCATCACAACCATTTTTGGAAATTTACTGATCAAAAAAGAACGGCATCTCTGCCGCTCTTCTCAAAAGCAATTATTATCCTATGCCTGCTTACTTCTCAGATTTGTAATCGATGTGCTTGTCCCAGAAGTGGAATCCCATGAACAGCAGATAGAGTGCGACAGCATAGAAGAATGTAAATGCCATCAGACGATTTGAAAAGTCTTTTTCGTTGTCTTTGTCTTTGGATCTAAACATTGTGTCTTACTCCTTATCCCAAGTATCTCATGATCTTAGCTGCAACTACTATATAATTATTGCACATATCAGGACAGAGAGGCAATGATTATAAAAGGTTTATGTAGTTGTAATACGGAAAAGGGACAACTTTTGGACAATTGATTTCAAGAAAAGAGACTACCACTAAGTGATAGTCTCTTCGGAAACCTATACGGTCAAAGCAGTCAGTCGTCTATGCCTACCATTACGGAGGTGGCTTTGATAACTGCGTAAGCTTCTTTGCCGACAGCCAGTTCCAGTTCTTTGATCGCATTCATAGAGATCGTTGAACTTACTACGTTTCCGCCGCCGATATCTATCTTGACGATACCGTTTACGGCACCTTCCTGTATGTCTATGATAGTGCCTTTAAACTGATTGCGTGCACTGAGTTTCATCTGGTGGACCTCCTGCATTATTAACCGAAGTATCTCTTCAGAAGTCCTGCAAATGCCTTGCCGTGTCTTGCTTCATCGCGAGCCATCTCATGTACTGTGTCGTGGATAGCATCGAGTCCGAGTTCTTTTGCCTTCTTGGCAAGCTCTGTCTTGCCGGCTGTAGCGCCGTTCTCGGCTTCTACTCTCATCTCGAGGTTCTTCTTGGTGCTGTCTGTGACAACCTCGCCGAGGAGCTCTGCGAACTTGGCGGCATGCTCTGCCTCTTCATAAGCAGCCTTCTCCCAGTAGAGTCCGATCTCAGGA
>CACYHM010000280.1 GCA_902774195.1 uncultured Eubacteriales bacterium | reverse complement strand
GGGACCCTGTCTATATCGAAGGGTCTGGCGTCATACGTACCGGGAGAGGACGCGAACTTCAAGAGCGTCTTCAGCCGCGCCGACAAGGATATGTATGATAGCAAGGTCAGGTTCCACAGGGAACACAGGGAATACGACAGAAGGCGGACATAGTTCCGCCGCATAAAGCGCAGATGTAAAACAGCAGCTGGATCCGAAGATCCGCTGCTGTTTTTGTAAAGAGGTTTTATGATTGTGAAATCTGATTACAGAACGTGCTTTCCGTACATTGCATCCTGTTCTTTTCTGAGCTTGTAGATCAGAGTATCCTTGTCGAGCTCTACCATGTCGTATGTGATCAGGTCGCCCTTCTTGCAGTCTACCTTCATGACGGCGTTCTTGTTGATCAGACCGAACGGCACATATCCCTTCTCTGTAGCTTCCTTCTCTGTGCAGATGGAGCCGAGTGTTGTGTATCCGCCGATACCGTCGAGCTTGTCGCCTGCCTTGAGGTCGATCTTGGCCTGAGTGATGCACTCAGCTACGAGGCCGTCCTTGGCAACGCATGTCTTCTCGCCGTCGATGACTGCCTTAGCTACTGTGAGCGGAGTCTCGAGGTTGCAGAGGTGATATGGTCTGTAGAGTGTCCAGAGTGGTCCAGGACCCATGCTGTGGTACGAGAGCTGATAAGCGATCTCAGCGTTCTCTGTCGAAACAGTTACGAATACTCCAGGAGCGATGCCGTTTACGTACTCAACAACACCGTGCTTGTTGAGGATGCCGCCGTCCTTCTTGAGCTTGAAGATCTCATTGAGCTCCTTGACGCCTTCTGTTCCAGGAGCTGTCTTAGGACCGTGTCCGCCGATAACGTCAGGTACGAGGCCTGTGTAGTTGCACATAGCGGTCATCTCTACCATGGTCTTTGTGCCGTCCTTGAAAGCTGTGAGCATCTTAGGGCTCATCTTGCGGCGTGTAGCCTCTTCGAGGACTGTGTCTGGGTTGCAGTCATAGTCGATCTTGTTGTTCTTGCCCTTGCCCATGACTTCGACCTTGAGGCCCATTGCTGTAGCGAAGCAGTAGAGCTCCATGACAGCGCCAGGCTCGTCGCCTGCGGAACCTGTGTAGATGACGCCGTGATCCTTCGCGAACTTGTCGAGGTAAGGTCCGATAACAACGTCTGTCTCAACGTTGAGCATTACTACGTGCTTGCCGTTCTTCATTGCGTCTGTAGCGACCTTTGCGCCTACATCAGGAACTCCTGTGCAGTCGATGACAGCGTCGACGCCCTTTGCCTGCGAAACGAAGTCGGCGTTTGCGCATGCTACGTACTTGTGTGCCTCGATGCCTGCGTTTGCCTCTTCGAGGGTGTTGGCGACAACGATGTCCGCGTCAGAGACTTCTGCGTACTTGAAAGCCTGTACAGCAAGGTTGATGTCGATGTCAGATACGATGGCAGGTGTCATTCCCTTCATGAGAACCATCTGTGTTACCATTCCGCGTCCCATCTGGCCGGCGCCTACGATACCGACTTTGATGATCTTGCCTTCTTTTTCTCTCTGCTCGAGTTTCCAGTTCATGTTCAGCATAATAGTGATCCTCCTTGCTGATTCTATGTTCTAAGTATAAGTATTGCTGTGTTCTTTCCCTGCAGGCCGCCTCCGGGGCGCAGTGCCGCCTGCACTATTTTCGTAAGAAAAATATATACATTATATGGATGAATATCAAGCAATAGTTTCTGAACATTTGCGTAAGTGCAGCCGCCGGCAGCATATTCTGATTCATTTTATTTAATCAAATGGTCAGAACATTTATCTTGAAATAAGTCTTCACGTAAATATATAATACAGGCATGAAAAGCAGGACTGCCCGGAGGCAGTCTGACGGAAACAACGAGAATAAACGGAGGTTCATCATGAAATACGATGTTAAGATCACAGGACTCGGCGACATGGCTCTGGAATTCCTTAATCCCGACATGGAGATGCAGTTCGTGATCCTCTTCAATGACAACGCTCCGCCTGAACTGGCAGAGATGGCCATCCTTCATACGGAAGGAACTCTGAGCGCCGATCCTGCTCCGGGAGACACCCTCAGGGTCGGAGACAAGACATATAAGATCACTGCTGTAGGCGATGAGGCCATCCACACACTCAGAGAGATGGGGCACTGCACTCTCGCGTTCAGTTCGGATACGACTCCATACCGTCCGGGATGCATCAACCTGGACGGGGAGATCATCACAAAGGAAGATGTGGCTGACGGAACGGTCCTTCAGATATTCTGACGGGTCGCCGGTATAACTGAGAGAACGGGGGCCTGATCATGAAAAAGATTGTCGATGACGAGCGCCTTATATACAAGGTCTGCTGCCTGTACTATCAGGATGACATGAATCAGAAGGAGGTCGGAGACTATCTCGGGATATCGAGATCCTCCGTCCTTCGCATACTCCGCAAGGGCAAGGAGATGGGCATCGTCACGATCGAGCTTCACAACCCTCGCTTTTATGACTACGGCGACATGGAAAAGACGCTTGAGAGAGTATACGGTCTCAAGGATGTGGTCATAGTCGAAAACAGCGTGCTCGACACGAGACAGGAGGCTGCCTCGTACATGTTCGGCAAGGCGGCGGACTATCTGCACAGCTTCTTCAAGGAGGG
>CACYHM010000279.1:2660-4021 GCA_902774195.1 uncultured Eubacteriales bacterium | reverse complement strand
CCGATGGCCGGAAGCCCGGTATCCCTTATGAAGGAATAGTCGGAGTTGTTGACCATGTCCTGGAATACTATCATGCCGAGTCTGTCGCATTCACAGTAGAACAGCTCAGGTTCGACCTTGATGTGCTTTCTGAGGGTGTTGAAGCCGCGCGTCTTCATGGCAAGTATGTCCTCAGCGAAAGCATCAGGCGACGGCGGAGTATATATGCCGTCCTGCCAGTAGCCCTGGTCGAGCACTCCGTTGAAGAAGTACGGCTTTCCGTTCAGGCAGAGTCTCTTCACTCCGTCTGCCTCTTCTATTGAAAGCGTCCTGAGAGCAAAGTATGACTCTATCCTGTCGCCTCCCTCTCCTTCTATGACGAAGTCGTAGAGGAAAGGATCCTCAGGCGACCACAGATGCGGATGATGTATGTCGATGCGGATGCCGGCGCAGAGTTCCTCGGTAGCAGTCTCTTTGATCAGGTCGTGCTTTTCTCCGAGCAGTTCGATGGTCCCGGCTTCGATGCCGTAAGCCCTTATCTCGACCCAGTCGGCGCCCGAGTCTATCTTGAGCGATGTGACATGTTTTTCGGCCACCGGCTCGAGCCATACGCTCTGCCAGATGCCGGATACAGGCGTATACCACATGCCGCCGTTGTCGTTCTTCTGTTTGCCCCACGGATACCTGTGGTCGAGCCTGTCGACCGCCTCGACCCTGAGCCTGTTCATGCCTTTCTTTACAAGATCCGTTATATCGGCTTCGAACGGAAGATATCCTCCCTCGTGTTCAACTGCCGGCTCATCGTTCACGAATACCTTCGCGGTCTGGTCGACAGCTCCGAAGTGCAGGACGATGTGCTTTTTCAGCCACTTGTCAGGCAGCACAAAAGAGCGCTCATAGACCATGACCTCGTCTGCCGCGATCCTTTTCTCTATGCCGCTCAGTCTGCTCTCGGGGCAGTACTTTGCCGGCGCCATGCCCTCGGCCCCTTTATGTATCCTGAGATCCCATTCACCATCAAGGCTCAGCCAGTCATCTCTGACCAGCTGAGGCCTTGGGTATACATTCCATTTATTATTCATCAGATATTACGCCGCGATCTATTTCGACGCTGCTGCCGCAAGAGCGATCGAGTAGAATTTCTCTTCTGCGCTCGAACCTCTCGAGACGAGAACTATAGGAGCCTTTGCTCCGACGATGATGCCCGCCATCATTCCGCCGCCGCTGACTGTCCAGGACTTTCCGACCAGGTTGCCGGCAGCCATCGAAGGCATGATCATTACATCGGCTTCACCCGCTACAGGGCTGTCGAACTTCTTGAATTCTGCGATCTCCTTGCTGAGAGCGATGTCGTAGGAGATAGGTCCCTCGACCGTGCATCC
>CACYHM010000279.1:0-2644 GCA_902774195.1 uncultured Eubacteriales bacterium | reverse complement strand
TCGTATCCGAGCGAGTGCAGTACCTCGACGGCGTTGTTGATGATCTTGACCTTCTGCTCCAGATCAGGCGCGAGCAGCATGCCGCCGTCCGTCAGAACGACCACCTTGTGGTAGTTCGGCACCTGGAAAAGTCCCACGTGCGACATGATCTTTCCGCACTGGAGACCTGTCTCCTTGTTGACTACCTGCCTCAGAAGGTCGGATGTCTGCATCCTGCCCTTCATCAGGAAGTCGCCTTCGCCTTCGCGGATGAGGCGGACAGCTGTCTTTGCAGCCTCGACGTCATCGTCTTCGTTATAGATCTTCACATCGCCAAAGTCGAATCCGTGGTCTGCGCAGATCTTTTTTATCTCGTCCTCTTTGCCGACGAACACAGGCACGATCAGCCCCTCTTTGTACGCCTCGTATACGGCGTCAAGGGAATGCTCGTCATGAGCGCAGCAGAGCACAAGTCTCTTCTTTTCAGGACCGGCCTTTACGAGTTCGGCCATCTCTTTAAAATTTCTAAGCATGGTTTCCTCCGTTGATATATAGATTTGCTTTATGTTTTTGCACTTGATTATTGTAGCACTTTTCAGCTTTTCTTTTCTGTAGTTATGATGAATTTGAGCACGCAGTCATCGCTTACCGGATGCTTGAATTCATCGGCGGTCTGAGGCCCGCATATGCCGGTCCCTATCCCCTGCTGGAAAGCGGACACTGTCACATAGGTGCCGGTCCTCTTCTCGTCTTCGCGGTGCTTCATGCCGAGAAGCTCCCTGTCGCTGTACGGCTTGATGCCCAGCTCGAAGGCCCTGTCCACGGCCGTGAACTTCACGGTCGTCTTCCCGTCGCTGACGCTCGCCCATCTGGTGTCGAATCGGCTGCCGCTCTCCTGCGGCTTTATGTTCGGCTCGGTCATGTCTGCGACCTTGCAGCTTACGGTCTCTATAGGGGCCTGGTCCTTCATGTCGGCGTAGGATTCCCCGCTCCTGCCGCAGTACGCGACATCGTCGAAGCTGCTGTCGAAGCGGAAGGCCTTGCCGAATCTCGGCAGGAATCCCTTGCCCTTAGTGCAGTGTATCCGGCTCGTCACGAGCAGCGAGCTGCCGCTTTCATCAGCCGCCTCGTATGTGTCCGTGACCTCGAATTCATTCTTTTTGCAGCTGATCTTCGATACGACGGTCAGCTTCCTGTCCGTCCTTTCGACGGACAGTACCGCAGTCCGCTGATCTGTGAAATCGCCCATGATATCCTTTACGCCCCAGAGAACGTAGTCGTTGTCTGTCGGCGCGCGGAAGAGTATCGTGTACGGATCGGCAGGAATCAGCATTACGCCGCCGATGTCCAGAGTGAGTCTGTCTCCCTTTCCGCCGGTCAGTTCAGGAAGGCTGAACGTCCCCGCGCCTGCCGGCGCACCCGGGATGTTCTCCTTTATGACGAGCTGCTCGCGGGCAGCTTCTCTTCCGATCTTCCGGTCGATCGTTATTATGTCGAGCAGGCAGTCCGTGCCTGCCTCGTCAGCGGCCTTCACATGCTCTGCCGTCCCTATATTTACCGTGTATCTTTCGAGCGGTCCGCATTCCGGGTTGATTGCAGATTCGCTCCCGTCGCTCCATCTGAATCTGAGCTCATATCTGAAGCCGTCGCTGAAGCCCATGGTATTGAAGATCTCAAAGCTGTCCCCTCCGAGCCATCTGACCCGTAACGGACGGTAGATGAACTTTGTTATGAGCGCTCCGGTCGAAGGACTGCGGTCAGGACAGAACATGCCGTCCACGCAGAAGTTCCTGTCGTGCTCCCACTCGCCGTGGTCGCCGCCGTAGGTATAGCTGCCGTCCTCATGCAGGACGGCGTGATCGGCGAATTCCCACACGCAGCCTCCCATCAGGCTGTCATGCGAGTATATCTCCTTCCAGTAGTCTTCCATGCCGCCCGGCCCGACGCCCATGGCGTGGGCATACTCGCAGAGGAAGTACGGCCTGTCGCAGAACTGCTTTACCTTGTACGTCTTCTCGCCTATCTCGTGCACGCGCTCAGCCGGCGGATACATCTCGCTGGCCACATCGTATGCCTTCTTTTTCGTATGCACCGCGCTCTCGTAGTGCACCGGAAGATTTGAATACTTCTTCAGATAATCGTACTCTTTGTCCGTGCAGTACGTGCCGCCCGCTTCGTTTCCGAGGCTCCACATCACAATGCTCGGATGCAGCTTGTCCCTCTGGTACATCCTGGCCGCGCGGTCGACGTAGTGCGCCTCCCACTTCGGGTCGTCGCTGATGCGGTTATAGCTCGGAGGCAGCTTGTGCACGAAGGTGCCGTGGGTCTCGATATCCGCCTCGTCTATTACGTAGATGCCCTTCTCGTCGCAGAGCTCGAGAAGATAAGGGTCAGGAGGATAGTGTGACATCCTGACTGTGTCTATGTTGAACTCCTTGCAGAGCCTGATGTCGCGCTCGAGATCTTCAGGAGTCATCGCATAGCCGTTTTCCGGATCCGTGTCGTGGTGGTTGACTCCGCGGAATTTCACCTTACGCCCGTTGACGAGGAACACATTCCCCTTTATCTCGACTTTTCTGAAGCCGACCCTCTGCTTGACGCAGCTGCCCTCTATCTCATAGTAAAGATCGTAGAGCACAGGTTCTTCAGCATTCCATTCCTCAGG
>CACYHM010000278.1 GCA_902774195.1 uncultured Eubacteriales bacterium | reverse complement strand
CCTCCGTCGGAGAGCTCCTTTGCCATGGTAGTGAGAACAGTCCCTGTCTGCTCATCAAGGTAGGGACTCACAAAGGTGACATGGTCGACCTCATCACCGCCGTCAGCTGCCGTCTCCGTATACCATGGACGTTCTGTAGGAACGTAATCATCATCAGGCACCCAGCCTACTCCGTCGAGATACTCCCCGTTGATCCATCCGTAGATACCGGTGTAGTCCGCGTCGATGGATACTTTGATGCTTTCCGACTCCGCGGTAAGGTATTCGAGTATCTCCTCATTCGTCCGGCCTTCGTTTATCATCCCGTCCACTACATGGGCGGCGAGGACCACGGTATTCTTTCTCACGATAAGATAATCATCGAATTCCTTTGCCGACTGCACGGCATTCACCCGTCCCTGCAGATGGATACTCTCCTTTGTGGATTTGTACAGCTGATAGCAGCCAATGCCCGTGACCGCGATAGTGAGCAGAAAAACCGCCACAAGCGCGGCAACGCTTCTGCTGCCCACATTCCTGATGATATCTTTTGCCTTTGCATTGTCCTTCATGACGTATTATCCCGGGATCTCTTCGCCGTTCATATACCTCGCCCTGATATCTTCTTTTGTACCGGCATAGCAGAACCTTTCGACTTTCTGCTCCGGCGAAAGCTTCACTGCAGCATCGGACATGTCTCTGATGACGAGCGCATCGAACACAGAGCCCGGTTCCAGAGAACCCGTGCCTCCGAAAAGAGTTCCGCTCTGTTTTGTCGCCATCCAGAACGCCTCCGGGAATGAGATCGTGCGGTTGCCGTCAGGCTCATAAAAGTTCTTCAGTTTGGACAGCTGGACCGAACGCCCCGCCTGTGTAAAAACACCCGCGTGATGCCCCGCAGAGAGGTCTGTCCCGAGACCGATCCTGATCCCTCTGTCGAGCAGAGCTCCCGCAGGCATTATCCCCGCTATGACACTGACCGTCGCATCAGGGCAGTGAGCCGCATAGCAGTCGTATTTCTGCATGATGCGTATGTCGTCTTCCGAAGGGAAAATGAAGTGGCCTCCTATGACAGGTCCGTTGTCCATGAGTCCGGCTCTTTCATATATCCCGGTATCGCATGAGCATTCAGGAAAGAGCAGCCTCGCCTGCTCAGCCTCCCAGAGGGATTCGACAAGGTGGGTCTGCATGCCGGTATTATATTTTTTACCGAGCCTCCCGAGTCCGCTGATGAGTTCGCGCGTACACGTAGGAGCGAATCTGGGAGTGAGTATCGGCCGGGTATTTCTGTTGCTGCTGTATTTTTCGAGGAATATCTCCGTTTCGCGGAGTGCTTTTTCAGGTTCTTCGAGAAGATCTTCCGGGGCATTCCGGTCCATGCCTATTTTCCCGGCAAAGCCTTTTATTCCTTTTTTGTCCATCCTCTCTATCAGATAAGACGTAGCTTCAGTGTGCACCGTGCCGTAAACACAGGCATGCATGGTCCCGCTGGCTATCAGGTCATCAACGAAAGCATCATATACCAGTTTCGCGAATTCCGGGTCTGCGTATCCGGCTTCCATCGGGAATGTGATCTGTTCGAGCCAGTCCTCGAGCAGAAGATCCGTCCCGAAGCCCCGGTTCGGATACTGCGGAGCATGCACATGAAGATCGGAAAACGCAGGGATCAGGACATCGCTGCCGTGATCAGTCACGGGAACGCTGCTGTATTCCTCAGGTATCCCGGACCAGATGTCCTTTACTCTGCCGCCTTCCACAGCGACATAGCTGTCGCTGTGCACCGCAAGCTTCTTACGGTCTTCGGAATAAACTATGTCAGCATGTATTATCTGCATCCATACCCCCTGAGAAGGCCTTCACAGCCTTCTGTCACATCACGCCAGGTGGCGTCAAAGTTGCCTGTATACCACGGATCCGCCACCTGCTGTCCCGTCCTTTCAGTAAATTCCAGCAGCAGGCTGATCTTATTATCCGGATCACCTCCGGTCATCCGCATTATATTCCGCTTGTTGTTGTCATCCATGCAGATGATCATGTCGTACCGGTCATAGTCCTCTTTTGTCATCTGCCGCGCATGGTGGCCGGTGCACGCGATGCCATGCTCCGCGAGTTTCCTCCTGGCCGGCGGATAGACAGGGTTGCCGATCTCTTCGCGGCTTGTCGCAGCAGAAGCGATCTCAAAGCGGTCTTCCATGCCTCTTTTTCGCACCATGTCTTTGAGAACGAATTCCGCCATCGGGCTTCTGCATATATTGCCGTGGCAGACGAAAAGGATTTTTGTCATTCAGCTTTCCTCATCTCAGAGCATTCCGTGAAGTGCCGAATTATCAAGCACTCCGCTCTCTGATTGCTTTATAGGATATCATTTTTCACTAATATACACTATACCCTATATCGGCTCAGTTCGGTCTCCTTCAGCCTGTTTTTCCTATTTTTGTGTGTAAAATCGCGTGTAAAATGTGTAAAAAGCCTCATATTCTGAAAAAAATTGTGTAAAATTGCCCAAAAACCTTGGAATCACTGGCTTACAGAGATGTGTAAATACACAAAAAACACCGCCATGATCAGCGGCATTTAAGTCTGCTCTCATGCTTCCAGTTTTCCCCTACTATAAAAAGAGAGCCTGCAGGTTTGATCCCACAGGCTCGTAAACAGCTTCCGATTTGACGAAGATATTTTTTTAGGACCA
>CACYHM010000277.1 GCA_902774195.1 uncultured Eubacteriales bacterium | reverse complement strand
CTGAAGTGGACATCCGCGATCTCTGTCATGGTCTTTCCCATGTTGCTCGAGATGTCCCTGGCTGTAAGAACCTTTCCACTGTCCGTTTCGCGTTCGAGGACCACGTTCCAGGATGCCGCCACATTTGCAGATGAGTCCCAGAGCGTCCCGTCCAGATCGAAAATGATCATAGTACCGTCTTTGTCCATACCGATTTTGTCACACCTCACATTTCCTGATGACTTGTCGTTCCTTATGTGATAATACGCATATTCTTCCGGTTTCAGCACGCTCTTCTCCCGGAAGATCTCTTCTGCAGCATCCCTCTTTTCCGGACTGATGCGGACGGATATGCCGCAGCTGGCCGATATGAATCTCGGCACCGGCATTATCGTTACCTCAGCCGGCTTGAGGAGCTTCTCAGTCGAGATGGCCGCGTGTGTCGATTCGAATGTGATCAGATAATATTCTTCCATAAAACCTTCTTCCTTTACGGCTGTGCCGTTAACCATCTAATTATACAATAAAACAGGCTCTGTATTGAGCCTGTTCCGATAGTTTTTTCGATTGTCCGCCTGAAGCTACAGCTTGATGACCTTGCTGACTTCCTGCATAGCGCCGAGGATGTCGTACATGTTGCTGACCGTTCCGACCTTGAGCTCATCCGTGAGCCCGTAGAAGTTCAGGCATGTTCCGCATACCAGCACCTTTGCGCCCTTTTCGATGAGGGTGTTGAGGTTCTCGACGATCTGAGGCTCAACGCCTGTGACCAGCTTTACTCCCTCGTTCATGAAGAGAACGTATGAAGGGATGTTCTCGGATTCGCTGAGTGTGAAGATAGCCATCTTGGCGAGGTTCTGTCCGAGCTCTCCCTCGTTCGTTCCGATCGAGTCCTTGTTGAAGAATACGGCATATGTGCCTGCCTCTGCGACAGTCGCTCCCATCTTCGTCTCGCCGTTCGCGAACTTGACGAGGAACTTGTCTCCGAAAGGCTCGTTTGTGGCAGGTCTTCCGAGAGCGTCGCCGAGTCTTGTGAGGTTTCCTATCTGTGTAGGGCCGTCAACGATGATCTCAACATCCTGCTTGCCTGCTTCGAGTTCCTTCTTTGCCATGATCACAGGGATCGGGCACTGCTTGCCGCCTGCATCGATTCTCATAATAATTATTACCTCCGGTTTTCTTTAGTTTTACGTACACAACAAATATACTCCGTTTTAAAAGCGGGTATTATTGATAAATTCAATAATACCCGCCCGTAAACCGTTTGCCTGTCAATGGCTCACCAGCCCATGACCTGCCTGAAGACTTCTCCTATAGGTTCTCTGATCACGAGGTCTGCTCCGCTGTCGGCGCTGGTAGCGCTCATGTTGATGAGCACGAGCTTCTTTCCGTGGAAGTAGTTGATGAGGCCGGCAGCCGGATAGACTATAAGTGTCGTTCCTCCGACTATCAGCGTGTCAGCTTTCGAGATGGCTTCGATAGCGCCGTTTATGACTCCGCCGTCGAGACCCTCTTCATACAGGACGACATCCGGCTTGACCCTTCCGCCGCATTTGTCGCATTTCGGGACCCCCTCGCTCTTTATGATCTTGTCGACATCGTAGAAAGCATGGCAGTTCTCGCAGTAGTTTCTGAGTACCGATCCGTGCAGCTCCCATACGACTTTGCTGCCCGCCTTCTGGTGCAGGCCGTCGATGTTCTGCGTCACCACCGCGCTCACCTTGCCCTGCTTTTCGAGCTCGGCAAGGGCCTTGTGGCAGTTGTTCGGCTCGGCATCCTCGTAGATCAGCTTGTCCCTGTAGAACTCGAAGAACTGCTCCGGATGCTTCACGTAGAATGTGTGCGAGATCATCTCTTCAGGCGATACCGTCCGGCCGAGGTCCTGGTTGTAGAGTCCGTTCGCGCTCCTGAAATCCGGTATGCCGCTCTCTGTCGACACTCCCGCGCCGCCGAAGAAAACTATGTTCCTGCTTTCATCGATTATCTTTTTGAGTTCCTGTATCTCCTTTGACATGTTACCTCCTCTCACCGGGCTTCGCCCGGATATGCCCGGATCTGTTCGTGATGCGGAAGCGGTCACTGTCCGCCGCCTGCTTTTTCGTACAGGCTTTCAAGCAGTTCAGGCGTTACCGAACCGACCTCGTTGTATATCACCCTGCCGTTTCTGTCGAGCACTACAGTCTGAGGCATGGTCGTGCCGCCTCCGACGGTGTTCCACACCAGCTTGTCCTTTGTATCCAGGGCGAACAGCAGATCGTCCCAGCCCTTGTCTGACAGGTAGGCCGGTATGTCGTCCTTGGACATCGAATTGTGCACCGCGAGGATGACCACATCGCCGGGGTGTTCGCCGGCCAGATCGTTGAAGTACGGAAGTTCTCCCACGCACGGCCCGCAGTACGTCGCCCACAGGTTTATGAATACCACCCTGCCGCGGGTATCTTCAAGACGGAAGCTGCTCCCGTCCAGGCACTCTATGGTGAAATCCTGAAGCTGGTTCCCGACAGTATAGCTTTGAGCAGCCGACCCACTTCCGGCCGCTGCATCACCTGACTTATCGAGAACATTGAACCATACCAGGGCGAATACCAGGACCGCAAGGGCTGCTCCCCATGCGATGCGCCTGCCCCGGGCTCTCCTTGCCTCGGAATCCGGTCTGTCATCAGCACATCCTCCCTCAGGAGCCATGAGCGTGA
>CACYHM010000276.1 GCA_902774195.1 uncultured Eubacteriales bacterium | reverse complement strand
GTACTTGATATTTGTCCTGTGTCTTCTGGCTTCTTTTCCGCTGCTTTCAATGAGCCATCCCTTGAGAAGTATATTATCGCATACCACAAATGCATCTTCTGTACAGACGTCCTCGCATTTTTCGAGAAATTCCCTGTAGTGGCTCTTTCCGGCGTCTATGAAAACGAAATCGAACTTCTTTCCGTCCGGAGCAGCGGTCTCTTCTGCCAGCGAGTCCAGCACGTCCAGAGCATCACCGATACGGAAGTCTATGCGGGATCCGTCGCTCATCCTCTCGAAGTTCGCTCTGGCATATTCCGTCATGCCTGGATTTCTGTCGATAGTAGTGACAAGGGCATCCGGGCAGTATTTTGCGAAGAAAAGCGCAGAATAACCATGGGCCGTGCCGAGCTCGAGTATCCTCTCAGGCTTCTTCATGTCGAGAAGAAGCCTGAGCATCGATTCGGTCTCGGTCAGTATCAGAGGAACGCCTTCAGATTCGTTCGATCTTCTGAGAGCAGCCAGTTCATCATCAACAGGTCTGTGCCAGATGTCGATAAAATCCCTGAGCGCTGGATCTCTGACTTCGATCATCAGTTTCCGCCTTCCGTGCTGTCGCCGATCTCCTCGGCTGCTTTTTCGGCGGCCTTTTTCTCATCCCTCTCCCTGACGGCAGCCTCGTATTCGGCTTTCAGTTTCTCGTATTCCGCATCGTCAGATGTGAATTTGTGAGTGCCGTCGAGTTTGCTGCTGAGGACGTAATGAGTGTATTCCGCCTCTTCAGGATAAAGAGCAGCTATGATCGACTCTTTTGACGGAGAACAGAGAGGTACCTTAGGGATCTCGTCTTCGCCGGCAAGCTCCAGATTGTAACGGTTGTGGATGACCGCGGATATAGCGGCCTTTTCCTTTTCTACCGTAGTCTCTTTTTCGATCATGGATGCTATTATGAGGACCTCCCTCGGAGTAATCCCGAGTTCGTCCGCTCTTGCCTGATACTCGTCATTATAGAAGTTTGCAAAAGCATCGATCATCATGATGACCATCATACTCTCATCTGCATCCGAGCTGAGATTGTATTCCGACGGGAAGAGGAAGCCTTCGACAAGATCGCTTCCGCTCAGTTCTCCCGTAGGATCTGTAAGGATTTCCATCTCCGAAAGATCAGGAGATGAGACCGCTTCAAGGAAGGCTGCCTTATCGGCAAGGCCGTCTCTGTCAAGAGCAGTAGCGATCTGATCGACCGTATATCCCGGCGGTATGGTGAAGCCGGTCTGGGTCGTGAGTCCGTTCTGCAGCGTTTTTATGATGCTGATCGAATCCATTGAAGGCGAAAGAAAGTACATGCCCGATCTGAAATTGCCGGAAAAAGTGATCTTCGAAAGCAGCTCAAACGACGAAGCCTTTCTTACGATGCCCTCTTTAGCCAGCTTTTTGGCTACATCGGACCGGCTGGCGCCTTCTTCGATAACGATATTCTTGTATGTTGCATCCGTCCTGTCGCATGGTTTATTGAGCTGATAGATACCCAGAAGAGCCAGCAGAGAAATCACTATGAGTGCGATTATTATCCTGAGCGGCCAGCTGAAGCGTCTGCGCTTGTTGACATTCTCAAGGTCGGATGAAGCTTCCATAGTCTTCAAGTTCAATCAGTACACCTCTACTTTGATCTTCCGAGGTACTCTCCCGATCTTGTATCGATCTGGATCTTTTCGCCTTCATTGATGAAGATAGGGACCTGGATAACAGCTCCAGTCTCGACAGTTGCAGCCTTAGTGACGTTAGTAGCCGTATCTCCCTTGACGCCCGGTTCAGTCTCGATGACCTCGAGGTCGACAAAGTTAGGCGGTTCGACATCGAAAGCGTTGTCCTTGTAGAACTTGACCGTAGCCATGTCGTTCTCACGGATGTACTTGATCGCTTCCTCAACGAGCTCGGCAGTCAGAGGGACCTGATCGTAAGTATCAGTGTCCATGAAGTAGTAAAGCTCACCGTCGTTGTAGAGATACTGCATCTGCTTTGTCTCGATATGAGCCTTAGGGAACTTGTCGTTAGGGTTGAAGGCTTCTTCTCTTGTCGCTCCTGTAAGGATGTTTCTGTACTTAGTCCTTACGAAAGCGGCGCCCTTGCCCGGCTTTACATGCTGGAAGTCGAGTACTACATGAGGCTCCCCGTTCATCTCGAAGGTAATACCTTTTCTGAAATCACTTGCATAAATCATTGGTTCTCTCCTTGTATAAAAGTACTGGTTGATAACAAATATTACCGTGCGTGAATCATCGAAGCGAGCGTGTTTGAGGATCTTGTCAGCTGCACCGATGGAGTGATGCGAAGCGGCTGGATGTTTGAGACGGAGTCCAGGTACCCAGTGCGACGGCGAAAACTCCCCGCGCTCGCAAGGGACTGAGGATGCAATGACAGATCCAAAAACCAGCGAGCGAAGATATTCACGTACGAATAAGTGCTACATGCCCATCGCATCTCCGATGATGGCAAACACATCGTTCATCATCACCATGAACGCGCCCTGGGCCTGCAGGTACTGCGCCGCAGCCGGCTTTGTCGCCACCATAGTGCTGAGACTCTGGAAACGTCCGATAACATCCTTGTCAGGCTCCTGTCCGGCAAGCTGGGCAGCCTGGAGCTGCATCTGGAGCTCCTGCATCTCTTTGAGCATGTCGGCAGACTCCTTGTCG
>CACYHM010000275.1 GCA_902774195.1 uncultured Eubacteriales bacterium | reverse complement strand
AGTTCGTTGTCAGCGTTGTCAAGAAGACCCTCGAAGTAAATCAGATGCTTCAAGTCTTTCAATGTGCTAACCTCCCTCTCTTTTATTCTCTTCCGGCCATGGGGCCTGACCCACTGGCCATTCTGACCTATTTTATAAGATCCATCTTTCGGAGCGCCTCGCGCGTGCCCTTCATGACCGGAGAATCCTCCGGGAGGTCGAATACGCTGACGCCCATGATGTCGTTGTCGGCATGCGTCCTGTCCTCAGGGATGTAAGCCAGGATCTCGGCCGATTCGATCTTGATGTGAGGAATAGATTCCTCTTTGACTCTTCCTCTTTGACTCTGTTGACGATGGCCCCGCACTTGTCGTACATGACGAGCTCGTCGGCAACTTCCTTGATGGTATCCACCACCTTGCAGCCCTTGCGGCTCGGGTCGGTGATCAGGAAGAGGTGCGTGACTTTTTCCATGACTCTTCTGTTGATCTGTTCGATGCCCGCTTCGCCGTCGATGACCACGTAGTCGAAGTCGGCAGCCAGAAGGCTGATGACCTCCTTGAGGTAGGCGTTTACCTTGCAGTAGCAGCCGGCCGCTTCAGGCCTTCCGATCGCGAGGAAACTGAACTTCTGCTCTTCGAGCATGGTGTCGAATATGCGGAACCTCGCTTCGTTGAGCATCTCGATAGCTTCCTTCGGATGTCCGTCCTCCACGCTGTTGACGATCTTCTTGCGGATCCCGTCGAGCGTGTCAGTCGGCTCGACTCCGAGCGCGGTCGTGAGTCCGATCGCAGGGTCGGCGTCGATCGCGAGTATCCTCGCATCGGGATACTCCTCGGTGAGGATGCGAACCATCGCACTGCTGATCGAGGTCTTGCCCACGCCGCCCTTGCCGGCTACTGTTAAGATTTTGGTATCTCTTTTTTCGTCCATTTACTTTGTCTCCTAGAAAAGGCTGCAGACCGTGTCCGTATATGCAGACGGGTCGCGCACCGGCAGGCCCGCTATCAGCAGAGCCTGGTTGAAGAGCACCTCGCACATCTTCTTAGCTCTCTCCGGATCGTCCGTTCTGGCCCTGTCGAGCGCCAGGAAAGCGGCGTGATCCACGTTGAGCTCGAGTATGCGCTTCGCCTTCATCCCGAGTTCAGGATTGACGGCGGTGAAGTACTTCTCCATCTCGAAGGTGATGCCTTCTCCGCTCGAGAGACATACCGGATGAGTTTTGAGCTTTGTGGTCGCCTTGACCACATCCACCTCGTCGCCCAGAGTCTCCTTGACGAAGTCGAAGGTATCCTTGAAGACCTTATCGGCCTCTTCATCCTTCGACTTGTCGCCGAGGTCGTAGTCGCCGTCGATGACGGACATGAACTTCTTTCCCTTGTACTCGCGGAACATGTCGGAGATGAATCCGTCCGTGCTGTCGGTGAAGTAGAGTATCTCGATGCCCTTGTCCTTGAGTATCTCGGTCTGCGGCATCTTGTCTACCGCCTCGAGGCTGTCGCCCGTCGCGTAGTAGATGTACTCCTGGTCGTCCTTCATGCGCTCAACATACTCGGCGAGCGTGACGAGCTTCTCCTCTGTCGAGGACCAGAACATCAGGAAGTCCTGGAGCTGCTCCTTGTGCTTGCCGTAGTCATCGAGAGCGCAGAGCTTGAGCTGGCGTCCGAAGCTCTTGTAGAACTTCTCGTAGGTCTCGCGGTCCTTGTCGCGCATCTCCTCGAGCTTGGATCTGACCTTCTTCTCGAGGTTCTGCGAGATGAGACGCAGCTGTCTGTCGTGCTGCAGCATCTCTCTGGATACGTTCAGAGAAAGGTCCGGCGAATCGACGACGCCCCTGACGAAGTTGAAGTAGTCCGGAAGGATGTCCTTGCACTTGTCCATGATCAGCACGCCCGAGCTGTACAGCTGCAGGCCGCCCGCGAATTCATCCGTGTAGTACTTGTTAGGTATCTTCTCCGGTATGAACAGCAGAGCGTCGTAGCTCACCATGCCCTCTACGGAAACCGTGATGACCTCGAGCGGCGACATGTCGTCCTGGAAGGTGTACTTGTAGAACTCGTCGTACTCCTCCTTCGTGACGTCGGCGCGCTTGCGCTGCCAGAGCGGCACCATCGAGTTGAGCGTGTCGTATTCGTATACTTCCTCGTACTCAGGATTCTCCGGATCGGAGCCCTCCTTGACCTTCGGGTAAGGCATGAGCATCTTGATCGGGAAGCGTATGTAGTCGGAATACTTTCTGACCAGCTTGTAGATAGGGTATTCCCTGATGTACTGGCTGTATTCGTCCTTCTCTTCGCCGTCCTCGCGGATGTGCATGATTACATCCGTACCGTGGCCGTCTCTTTCGGCTTCTTCGATCGTGTAGCCGCCCGCGCCTTCGGAGATCCATCTCCAGGCCTGGTCCTCGCCGTACTTCTTCGTAACGACTTCGACCTTGTCGGACACCATGAACGCCGAGTAGAATCCCACTCCGAACTGCCCGATGATGTCGACTTTGTCTTCCGCGCCGAGGCCCGGCTCGTTTTTCTTCTTTTCGAGTTCCTCGGAGAACTTGTGGCTGCCCGAAAAGGCGATCATGCCGAGGTTCTTCTCGAGTTCCTCTGAGTTCATGCCGATCCCGTTGTCGCTGACCGTAAGAGTCCGGTTCTCTTTGTCGAGAGTCAGGATGATCTCGTAATCGCTGCGGCTCTCGCCCACGTTCTTGTCAGTGAGGGCCAGATAGCACATCTTGTCGATGGCATCGGATGCGTTTGAGATGATCTCACGCAGGAATATCTCCTTGTGCGTATAGATCGAGTTGATCATCATGTCCAGCAGACGCTGGGACTCGGCTTTGAATTTCTTTTTCATCTGAGTTATAACTTCTTTCTTTTAGATTACTTTGACATGTATTCCGAATCGATCATTTCATACGGCACATCGTGCGGATCTCTTCTCTTCATGTTGTCGAAGTGGTTCTTCATGAACGGCTCAACAACGTAGTAGAGCAGTTTTCCGTCGAGATCGAAGAAGAA
>CACYHM010000274.1 GCA_902774195.1 uncultured Eubacteriales bacterium | reverse complement strand
TGATTTGATTGCATCCAAATGTGATTATGCTCTGGGGGCAGGCAGGTATAAAAATGAAGATGTTCAGAAAAAAGATAAGCAGGATACGGACAGGCGGTCCGCGTGCAAGCGAATGCGCTGATGCCTATAACCTGACAAAAGCTATACTTGATCAGATAGCGGAGGCATTTGGTCTGAAACAAGCTCTGGAACAGAGCTGATACTATAGCTTGATGAACGATGCTATTGAGTAAAGTCATAATGCGAAAGGAGGCGACAATGAAACGGAAATATGTGGGCATATTTATTGCTCTGGTCGTAGTGGCGTGCATAGTAAGCGCAGTATTAGGGTTGCAGAATCAGTATACCGGCGGCAGTACGGCAAAAACCAAAAGAACGATAATGCTTTACGACTGCGGAGCTGATCTGGAAACCAGCGCAGCGATGGCAACATACAATATTGAACAGATACTGAAAGCGAATTTCAGCAAGGATGAGGGGATAAGGTTCATCGTCATGACAGGCGGATCGAACCAGTGGCAGCTTGATAAAGACTATCTTGTATTCCCGGAAGGCAATAATGTGCCGGACGATGCCGTGGCAGGGTACGATCCGCAAATAATGGAAACTACCGACGAGGTACTCGATAAGTACAGTCAGGTCAGCAACGTATACAACCAGGTGTGGGAAGCCAAGGGGCTTGATGCTGCTGTGGATCCGGGTAAGAGATGTCGGATCCTGATACTCTGAAGTCATTCATCAACTTCTGCGTACAGTACGCACCTGCGGAGAAATACGATCTCATCCTCTGGGATCACGGCGGCGGCCCTACATACGGATTTGGCATGGATGAACATCAATCGGTCAGCTCGTTCTGGGACAGCCGTTCGCTGATGACGTTCCCGCAGATCATGGATGCTCTGTCGGAAAACGACGTCACAAAAGGCGGAGGCAAGTTCGACCTGGTCGATTTTGATGCGTGCCTCATGAGCAGCGTTGAGCTCGACTTGGTGCTTGCGGACTACACCAATTATTACATCGCGTCTCCGGAAACGGAGCCGGGATACGGACAGTACTACACGGGATGGCTCGACATGCTGGGCGCAGCGGAAAATCATGAAGTGGATACGTTCGCGCTCGGCAAAAAGATCGTGGACGACTTCTATGATTTCTATGACAAGGGCGAAGGACAGGGCCAGGACGGTACACTGGCTATCATAGACATGAACAAGCTAACAGATCCGAAGAACGGATTCGTCGATGCCCTGAAAAAGCTGGACAAGGCACTCAAGGAGCAGGCTTCCACAGCTGGCGCCAGTGGTGAATTCCTGTTCTATGATGAGTTCATGTCAATGGCGAATTCCATAGAGTACGGCGATTCCGACTACTATGACCTCGGCAACATAGCCTCTCTGCTCAGCCTTGAATACATGGAAGTGACAGAAGATGACGATAACAGCCTGTACAAAGAGGCGGGCACGGAGATAAACAGACTGCTGCAGCTCTATGAGCAGGATGACCCGGATGATCCGGATAATAGAAACGGATTCATTTACGCGCGCGGCACCGAGGGCATTACGACGGATATGCAGCTGTTCAGAAAGGCAGACGGAGATCTGGATTACGACACACTCGGCACGAGCGGGATGTATCTGTACTTCCCGGACCCGTCCGCGCCTATGGCATACATTGAATACTACAATGAGATGGGCAAGGTCATCGAGAAGCTGCCTGAAGGCGACGCCAGACGCGAATTCCTTGACAGCTACAGGCACACGCTCATCGATTACGCGCTGATCGCGGAGACCGGAACCGAAGTGGGTTATATGCTCCGCTCAGGAGAAAAGCAGAGGAGTGAGATCGATTACGCTGCGGTAAAAGCAGACTGGCAGGAATGGATGGATGATCCGGAAATGGCACAGTACGCCGCCTGGAATATGCGTATCTCGACTTTGCTGAATGAGAGAGAAGGCGGAATTGAGGAAGCCGAAGCCTGGCTTTCCGACGTAGTAAGACAACAGGCCGAAGAGGGCCTGGGCAACGGTTCCGTCAGCGCGAAACGCATCCTGACCAAAGACGGAAGAGGATATGAGGTAACGATAAGTGATACAAAGAAGCGGGTGATCAGCGATGTAAGCTGGGAGCTGAATGCGGAGATGCCTGCTTTTGACAAATACATCAAAGAGAATCTGGATGAAGAAGAGCAGAATGTCGTCGAATATTTCGGAAGGCTTTCATTAGGAAGGATCAAAGGCCAGGAGGTCCTTACAGATATGCCGAGCCGCATGGGTTATGACAGCGAGTTGGATTATAACCATGCTCTGGCCGAATGGTACAACAGGACAGAGAACACCTGGACGCTTGAAGAAGTGAAAGACAAATGGTACGCGGTCGAAGACGCTGACGGTGTGCTGCATGTCGCGTCTTATGAAGAGGATGATGAGAAAGAGGGAGCCGGCTATGTACCTGCGACCATAGGAATAGGACATAACAACCAGCTGGTGTTGCTGTATTTCGAAGACAACGAGCTTACTCAGGTACATTTCCTTAACGAGAACACCGGCTGGCGTCCGGTCAAGGTGAAAGACCTTGTAGGGGAGATCGAAGTGATGCCGGTGATGTACGTCAGCTTTTTCGGCCTGCTCAGGTATTACATCCCGATCAGTGACTCCATGTTCAAGCTCTCTGCGAAAAATGCCAGGAATATATCCCTCGTTTACAGGGACATCGATGAGATAAAAGATATCGCTGATGCTGACGGCGACGGCGTATTGCTGAACACTTATGCGGAGATCAGCGACATTTACGGCGGCGGGATAGACATTACCGAGACGCTCGACAAACCGGATGAAAATCTTGTCCACATAGAACTTGCAAGAGTAACGCCGGCAAGCTATACCGGAGAAGAGGTCAAGCCTGTAGTCACGTACCGCGGGAAAACCCTGAAGGAAGGAAAAGACTATACTTTAGTGAAATTATATAATGAGGCCGCGGATCCTGAGCCTGTATTCAAAGAGCCTGGAAAGTATACGATCATGCTGTTCGGTGAAGGTAATTACAGAGGATATGAAGAAAAGGACTTCTACATCGTACCGCCTGAAGAAAAACTGAACCGCATGCTCAAGAACGCGGAAGAAGATGTAGCTGAAGCCCAGCTTAGAGTAGATCTGCTGTCTGACAGTGACAGCGCTAAAGAAGTCGAGTCAGCATACCGCCAGCTCGTCAAGGCTCAGCAGAAGCTGATCGAAGCGGAAGAAATGCTGATCCTTTCAAAGGAGATAATTTAAGAGTAAGAACATGCGGAGAATAGTAATGAAGAAGCTGATTACAGCAGCAGTGATCCTGTGCATGGGTATGGCGCTGCTTGCAGCATGCGGAGGCGGATCATCAGTGGAGTGCAGGGCGTTACGATCCAGTTCTGCTCAGACCAGATATGTCTGATAGGAGAAACTGATACGAACGGCATGGCAGTGTTCGAAGATCAGCCGGAAGGCGCTTATACCGTACATGTTCAAAGCGTTCCTGATGGCTACGCAGAGGATGCAGAAGAATACGCTGTGCCTGAGACATATGGTGATGTCAATATAACGCTGAAGGCACAATAAATACCTGGAGAGAGACTGTGAAAAAGAAACTGTTTCTTACGAGCAGCCCTGTTGGGATCTATCGGAGCGACGAGCCCCTGGATTATAAAGGCTTCAACCCTGCCAATGGAATGGTCGAGGAGATCCGCCGTTACTGGAAAGAAGATTCAAGATGTGTGCTCATATCCGCCTTTACTGACGAGTATGAGCTGAACGACAGGATGCGGGGCGACTTTGAGAACATAGTGAAAGACACGGGACTGTCATTATCATGCATGGACATCTGCGATTCGCGTAACGGACAGGAAACGGCTGATACGCTGCTGACCCTTCTGGACAATCTGGGATTCACAGATAATTACATGGAGTGCCAGATCCCGACG
>CACYHM010000273.1 GCA_902774195.1 uncultured Eubacteriales bacterium | reverse complement strand
TATGACCATGTCACCGAGCTCGAACTGTTCTCCCTTCGGATCGAAATAATATGTCTTGCCGGACTTCATGAATCCGACGCCAACTATCTCTGTCATTTATCTGTGTTCCTCCTGTTTGTCCCGTTTTTCTGTGCCCCCGGGATCATATTCTAACCCGCGATCTCGAGAAAGAGCCTTTTCAGAGCCTTGTTTTTGTCCATGTCTCTTTCTATGTCCATACGCGTTCTTTCAGCAGCCTCGATCCGCTCCGCCGAAGCCGCCGGGTCATTTCCGTTCATCATCTGCTCCCTGAGGATGTCTTCGAGCATATCCAGCAGCGCGAGGGCATCCTGCCTGCTTTTGACGCTCTTCTCGACAGCGTCCCTGAATTCGAAGAACGCCGCCTCTTTGTCCGTCATGAGGGATGCCGCCTTACCGAGTCCTTCGGTGTCCCGGCCGTCCTCTTCATCGGACAGGTCCACGTAATCGGCGAGCCTTATGGTGCTGCACCTGGACCTGACTGTGCTGAGGAGCGAGTCCCTGTTCGAGGCTCCGAGCAGTATCATCACCTTCGGGCGCGGCTCCTCGAGAGTCTTGAGCAGCTTGTTCTGCACGATCTCGCTCAGGCTGTCGGCATCATCGATCAGTCCGATCAGGTGATCGCCGTAAGCTCCCATCTCGAGCCTTTCGCTGAACGCCTCGGCATCGGACGTCTTATATGAGTTCTTGCCGCTCATCTCCATGCGCACGACATCCAGTCCGTGCACACCGAGCCCAGCGAGAAGTTCGCTGACGAATCCGTCCCTGGCCGCCTTAGGACTTCCCTCGAGTATGTAGGCGTGAGCGCTGCTTTGTCCGCTCTTTATATTCGCGATGAGTTCCGCAAGCTCTCTCATAGGCCCCTGCTCCTGCAGAGCTCTTCGAGGCAGGCGTAGATGTCATCGCGCATCTCTTCGATCGTCTTCGAAGCGTCGATGCGCTTTATCCTGCCGGGATCCTTCTCCATGAGTTCTCTGTAGCCGTCCCTGACCCTCTTGTGAAAGTCCATTTTCTCGGTCTCGAGCCTGTCGAGTTCGCCGGTGTTCCCGGCCCTTTCCCTGCCGATGTACGGATCGATGTCGAGCCAGAAAGTGATGTCGGGCTGAAGATCTCCGGTCGCTCTACTGTTGACCTCGGCCACCTGCTCTCCGAGCTGGCGTCCGTATCCCTGATAAGCGATCGATGAATCTGTGTACCTGTCGCAGATCACGATCTTTCCGTCCCGGAGCGCCGGCAGTACGCGTTCTCTGACGTGCTGGGCGCGGGCTGCCGCATATATGAGCATCTCTGTTACAGCGTCCATCTCGGAGTTTTCCCTGTCGAGCAGGATGTCTCTGAGCTTCTCGCCTATAGGCGTGCCGCCCGGCTCTCTTGTATGCATCACAACAAGGCCCTTTTCGTCAAAGAACCTTTCTATATTCCTTATCTGTGTCGACTTGCCGGCTCCGTCGCCGCCCTCGAGAGTGATAAAAAGACCTTTCATCCTATCTGCCGCGCATCCTTTCTTTATCCACGCGGTTCCTCTCTTTTATGTACGAGAGCACCTGCAGGTACATGACCCAGGCGAAGCCAATGACCGGCGCCGATATGAGTAATATGAGCAATACTTTGAATATGACCATACGCAGTTATTGTAACACAAGCAAACTTATATATAAAGAAGTGCCGCGGCTTGGAGCCGCGGCCTTTTGCACCCTGTCATTTGCAGCAGTCTTTCATATGCTGTTTTTTCTGACAGCTGTCTGCGTACGGGCAGCCTATGCAGGCCGTCCCTTTCTTCTTTTCTTTATAGATATACCTTCCGGCGAAGAAGAGCATCGCGGCGATCACGATGACCGCGATCAGTGTTGCCATATTCATCTGCTCCGCCTCCTTTCTCTGCGTACAGTATACCCTTTTTTCTATGCAGCCGCACCCTCGTGCGATGCTTTTTTATGCAGCTCGTACTGCTCGTCGAAGTGAGCTCTCACCTTTCTTCCGATCAGCACTACTGCAGCTACGAAACATATCTCTGCGATCAGTCCCGGCACGAAGCCTCTGGCAAGATGTCCTTCTGTGAAGAGCGTGCCGAACTGATTGATCAGGAATGCTACCGTATAGCCTGTGGCGAGCTGGAGCCCTATCGCGCCCCAGAGCCAGCCTTTGCTCTTCATCTCTGAATTCATAGCGCCGATAGCAGCGAAGCACGGCGGAGTATAGAGATTGAAGAAGAGATATGCAAGCGCTGTCACCGATGTGAGGCCCATAGTCATCGCGACGGTGTTCGCGCCGCCTGTCATCGCAAGCTCCTCGGTATCGATGAATGCCGTCAGTCCGAATACGACAGCCAGTGTGCCTACTACGTTCTCCTTGGCGATGAAGCCCGTGATGGCCGCAGCGGCAAGCTGCCATACGCCGAAACCCAGAGGTATCAGCAGGACTGCGAACGGCGATGCGATCGACGCGAGTATCGAAGTGTTCTCTGCGCCTTCCTCTACCACGTGGAAGTGCCAGTCGAAGGTCTGCATCACCTGTACGACGGTGTTGCATATAAGGATGATGGTCGCAGCCTTTACGATGTACGCCCTGGCTCTTTCCATCATCGACCTGAACGCGAACTTCAGGCTCGGAGCCTTCCACTTAGGCAGCTCCATGATGAAGAACGACTTTCTGTATTTGTAGCCTGTGATGTACTTGATCAGCAG
>CACYHM010000272.1 GCA_902774195.1 uncultured Eubacteriales bacterium | reverse complement strand
CATCATAAGCCAGATGATGCACCTTGTGGCTGGCTCCGGCGCTGTCTTTTACGCTGACAGAGGCGTTGAAGCTTGAGCGCGTAAAGAACGGCGGATCGATGTAGATCAGCCTGAACGCGCCCTCATAGCCCCTTGAAAGCAGTCCCTTCATGTACTCGAGGTTGTCTCCAAGGCACAGCTCGTTGATATCCTTCACGCCGCCTTCTGCAAGTGAAGGAGAGCCATGCACTTCTTCGTACATGGCTCTTCCCTTTTTCAGTCCTTTAAGAATCTGCTCTGTCGTTGTCATATCAGTTGAGTACTTCCATATCGTCGAAATCGACGCCTATCATCTCTTCGAGCTCCGCGCTCACGCTGAGTACGAAGTCGATGCCCGATTCCTTGGAGATTATCTTGATCTTCTCGATGAAGCTAGGCAGCACCTCAAGAGCGAAGTCTCTGTGTCTCATGATGCCGTCAAGGAAGATCGTCTCAATGTCGTTGTCCGAGCTCATGATACCGAACAGGAAACCGATGTACTCATCCTCATTCGTGATGTGCGGGAAATCCTCCATGCACACGACCCTGATCTTATAGTCAAGATCATAGATAAGTCTTGAATTCTTATTGATGAACACGATGCTTCCTCTGGCTGTCTGGACAGTATCGTTGGCGAGTTCGATCATTCTCTTGGTCTTGCCGCTTCCCTTATGTCCGATCAAGAGTTTCACCATGGCGATGTACCTCCTTAATAATCAAAAGTAGTTGCTAATCAGTATACAACAACATATTGTAGCTTTCAAGGTAATTCCCTTTACAAATGCACATTATGTGACATTTTTCAACATGCTGTCATACTATGCTGCTATGCCTTGGCCTCAGC
Source organism: uncultured Eubacteriales bacterium (assembly GCA_902774195.1). The sequence goes on along the minus strand of CACYHM010000272.1, from coordinate 1,842 downwards.
TGCCTTCTCGGCGTCGAGCTTCTTCACTACCTCATCGATCCTGTGAGCTACCTTGCGGAAGTCGTCCTCGAGGTATCCTCTGGTCGTCATCGGAGCTGTTCCGATACGTACGCCGGATGTCTGCATAGGTGATCTCTTCTCGTTAGGCACGCAGTTCTTGTTGAGAGTGATGCCTACCTCGTCGCATGCAGCCTGCAGGTCCTTGCCCGTGAACTCGTGGTCAGAAAGGTCGAGCAGGAATACGTGGTTGTCCGTTCCGCCCGTAACTACCTTGTAGCCCATCTTCGTGAACTCGTCGGCGAGAGCAGCACAGTTCAGTCTTACCTGATGCTGATACTTCTTGAACTCAGGCTTGAGAGCTTCCTCTGCGCATACGGCCTTGCCTGCGATGATGTGGCAGAGAGGACCGCCCTGTGCGTACGGGAATACAGCCGAGTCGACCTTCTTTGCGAGCTCAGGTCTTGCGAAGATCATGCCGCCGCGAGGACCTCTGAGCGTCTTGTGGGTAGTTGTCGTTACGATGTCAGCATAGCCGAACGGTGTCGGATGCTCGCCTGCGGCAACCAGGCCGGCGATGTGAGCCATATCTACCATGAAGTATGCGCCTACGCTCTTTGCGATCTCTGCGAATGCAGGGAAGTCGATGATCCTGGAGTATGCGGATGCTCCTGTAAGGATCAGCTTAGGCTTGAGCTCTTCTGCCTTTTTCTTTACGTCTTCCATATCGATGCGTCCGTTCTCGTCCACGTCGTAGAAGTGCATGTCATAGAGCTTGCCGCTGAAGTTTACGGCCGATCCGTGTGTGAGGTGTCCGCCGTTATCGAGGTTGAGACCGAGGATGGTGTCGCCCGGCTCAAGAATCGCCTTGTATGCAGCGAAGTTTGCCTGTGAACCCGAGTGCGGCTGAACGTTTACGTGGTAGTCTGTCTTGAAGACCTTTCTCCACAGATCGCAGCAGTACTCTTCGAGTTCGTCAACGATGATCGTTCCGCCGTAGTATCTGCCCTTGTTGCCGGATGTCCTCGTGATAGGAGCCTGCGGATAACCTTCCGCGTACTTCCACGAGAGGCAGCTTCCGCATGCAGCCATTACGGCCTCGGAGCAGTAGTTCTCGGATGCGATGAGTTCCACGTTGTTCTTCTGTCTCAGATACTCCTTGTTCACGAGATCTGCGACTTTTTCAGAACTCTTGCGGATCTCTTCAACTATCATCTGGTTATAGTTGCTGTTGTCGTTTCCGTTTCTGTCAAACATAGTGCCGGTCCTTTCTCCTCGATATAGATTATAGATTACTAATTATGGTCGCTGTTGAACAGTTCGCGCATCTCGCCGGCAAGATAGATCGAGCCGCATGCGAGAACGCACTCAAACCCTGAGTCCTTCGCGTATCTGTATGCCTCGCTCACGGTGCCGAATGACTTGCACCCGCGCCCGCATTCAGATATCAGTTCGCATATGCGCGAAGGATCTTCAGCTCTTTCGTAGTCCACGGCAGCCGCCGCGTAGGAGCAGCCTTTGAGCCCTCCTGTCAGCAATTGTACCATACGGACGGAATTTTTGTCTTTCATACAGCCAAAAATTACGAGAGTTCTTTTTATTTTATTTGCAGCGGCGAATGCTGAGTATGTCTTTGTCAGAGCTTCTATCGCGTCGGGGTTGTGCGCTCCGTCGATTATGAAGCACGGGCCCTTGCCTCCTGCTTTTCCGAGTATCTCGAAACGCCCCGGCAGGAATGCCTCTGAAAGACCTTTTTCCAGAGCTTCATCTGGCACGCTGATGCCTGATGCTCTGACGGCTTCGACAGCAGTTGCAGCGTTGCAGAGCTGATGCAGTCCGATCATA
>CACYHM010000271.1 GCA_902774195.1 uncultured Eubacteriales bacterium | reverse complement strand
CCTCAGGCTCTATGGCGGTGGCGTAGTTGTCGTTGGAGCTGTCGTCGGTGGCGTATTTTATCGTTCCTCCGTTCAGGTCGAACGTGACCGTGTGCTCATCTGTCACCCACTTTGCGTACAGCGCCAGGGTAGATTTGTCGCCTGTCTGCTTGACAGCCTCCAGGGCCGGCATGGTCGAACTGAAGCTGAACGGACTTCCGTCGAGGAGCTCGTTGTCGTACCATCCCGCGAATGTTTTCGTGATGCCGTTGAATTCCGCTGTAGTCGTACCGACTATGTAATTCGAAGGAGAGTACTTCGCAAGACTTTCTTCGAACTTGATGCCGCGGTACTCGCTGCCTTCCTTCGGGGCTGGTCCTCCGTTAGGGAAGAGCTGCAGACTATATGTGTTGCGGCTGTAGTACAGAGTTCCCACCCTGTTCCTGTCGAAGGCGACCTCTCTGCTGAATGTGAAGCCCGGGATTATGATATGGTCTTCATTCGTGAACTTTATGCTCCTCTGTGATGTTTTTCCAGTGAATGCTTCTTTTATCTCCCTGTTCGTGCCCTCCTCAAGGTATCTGATCGTATAGCTGTAGTCCGCGGTCTTTCCATATGCCGTTATTCCGCTGAAGCCGCTGAGGCTGCCGTTTGCCGGCTGCATCGGAGGAGCATAGCTGTAAAACGTGGAGCTGTTCTCCGAAATGCACCACTGATACGATTTATACTTCTGTGTCACATTGTGCCAGAAAGCAGATGTATCCTCCTGATATTTGAAATATTTTTCATCGACCTTCTCCCAGGTGGACGAGGTCCAGAAGTTTCCTTTTTTATAGATATAGAATGTAAGAGGATATGTCTTCCTGTCATAGTACACGTTCTTGATCGTCGTGCCGTTGCCTTTTATTATGACATCGACATCGGATTTTGCCCTGTTGAGTGTGAAGCCTTCGTACTTAGTGTCATCTCCGCTGTATGTTGCTGCCTCTCCTGCGAAATCGGATTCCGTTTCGCTCTCGACGAAGGTATATCCGTCATCGTTGGCATTCTGCTTCCAGTACACTACCGTGTATGGTACCTTTTCGACGCTGTTCCACTTGGCATACAGCGTGATGTCTTCTGTTACCGGCTTGCTGAAATCGTAAGGTGTACTCAGCTCCTGTTCCTTGAACCAGCCGACGAAGCTCCATCCGCTCCTGGTAGGGGGTGTCGGCGCAGAGACCGCGCTGTTTCCTGCCGAGTATACCGGAGCTACCGGGGTTCCTCCGTTGGAATCAAACTTTACCCATTTGACATCGCTGATCACAGGAATGAGTTTGATATCGCCGGTGACTGTTATTGTGTTGCCGACGGTCGCATTCGCGTTTTTCCATTCCTTCCAGCCGGTGATGGCCTTGCCGTTGCCGAAATCAAAAGTCACGTCGTTTGTCGTGATCTCTGCGCCTTTGTTTGCCGCCTTGGTGCGCAGCACGGACGTCCTCGCTTCATCCTTATAGAAGGTCACGTAATAAGTCTCATCAAATACTGCGTCTACCCTGAATGTCTTGTCGGCCCATGCATGATCGCCTACCGGTATATCCACGGTCCCGAACGGCGGGGTGTAAGGAGGGTAAATATTGGTATCGTCCTCCCTGGTCACCTGCCATCCTTTGAATACTTTACCGGATGCCGATGCAGGGACCTGAGGCTCAGCGAGGGTGTCCTCGTCCGTGACTGTCTGGATGTCCACCAGAACATTGTCCGCATAGAACTTATATGTGTGGCGCTCCTGCTTCTGAACATTTTCATCCTCGTAGTCTACGCCTATGATGCCGTATATAGAGAAGTGATCAGCCCTGAAGCTGGCGAATGATGCGCTCGCGTCTCCCATGGAGCTGGCGCTGCCGCCGCTGATGTGGACCGCTTCGTGCTCCTCGCCGTCAACGCTGCCGTTCGCGCTGAGGCTCACCTTTACGCTGCCTGCAGCTGGCTGTATCTCGCTGCCGTCCTTTGTGAACGTGATGTCCACCGCCTTCGCATCGACCACGGTCCCGTGCTCTCCTGCCAGGCCCTCAGCCGCCGACATGACGTATCCTGACGATACGGGCGAAACGTTCATGTCTGTTCCTTCAGGGAAGACCCCGCTGCCGGCCGAAGCTCTTACGCTGAGTCCGCCTGCGCTGCCGCTGAAGCTCTGCGCCGGCATTTTGTCTTTGTCTTCTTCCTTCTGCTCGTCTTTCTTTTCATCGTCCTTTGGGTCTTCGCCGCCGACTTCCCGGACGTCGTCGCCTCCCTGCCCGATGACTTCTTCAGCGCCGTTTCCAGAGTTGTCATTCGCAATGACCTGCTCCTCCTGCTTTCCGCCGCTTCCATCCGTTATCTCATCAGGCGCTCCTCCCCCGCTGTTGTCTTCGGCTGGTTCCGGCTCCGGTTCCGGAGCAGACTCGCCTGGCTCTTCCGGTTCCGGAGTGCTTTCAACTGCTGCTGCTTCATCCGTCTGCACCTGATCCTGCAGATCTTCAGCAAATGAAAAAGTTATGGATGTGCTGACTGTCATCATCAGCGCCAGAAGAATCACCATGATCTTTCTGCCTGTCGTTCTCATTTCAGACCCCCTTTCTTCTTATCTGCTCTCTGCAGATACGATTTACGCATCCGCTTTTCTTTGATGCCCGCATTCTACCCGGGTCACAGATCGGTTACAATAGCATTTGCACGAACCTTGATTTTTACGCGCGAAAGTGGG
>CACYHM010000270.1 GCA_902774195.1 uncultured Eubacteriales bacterium | reverse complement strand
GCACTTGTCAGGATCGATGACGTAGTTGAGGAGAGCCTTGCAGACGCCTGCCGGACATCTCTTGTCTACGATATGAGCTTCATACTCATCCCTGAAGTGTTCGAGTGTCGAAAGAATAGGGTTAGGTGCTGTCTGGCCGAGTCCGCACAGAGCATTCGCCTGGATGTACTTCGCAAGTTCTTCGAGCTTGTCGAGGTCTTCGAGTTCTCCTCTGCCTGCGCTGATCTTCTCGAGGATCTCGAGCATACGTCTTGTACCGATACGGCAAGGCGTGCACTTTCCGCAGGATTCGCTTACCGTGAATCCGAGGTAGAACTTCGCGATATCGACCATGCAGTTGTCCTCGTCGAGCACGATCATTCCGCCGGATCCCATCATGGAGCCGATGGCCTTGCCTTGAGCGACTCGTAGTCGATAGGAACGTCATAGGATTTTGCAGGGATGCATCCGCCGGAAGGTCCGCCTGTCTGAGCAGCCTTGAACTTCTTTCCGTGAGGCACTCCTCCGCCGATCTCCTCGACTACCTCTCTCAGCGTGGTTCCCATAGGCACCTCTACAAGACCCGTATTGTTGATCTTTCCGCCGAGAGCGAATACCTTTGTTCCCTTCGATGTCTCTGTACCGTACTGGTTGAACCAGCCGGCGCCGTTCAGGATTATCTGAGGGATATTCGCGTATGTCTCAACGTTGTTGAGCACTGTAGGCTGAGCGAACAGGCCCTTTACAGCCGGGAACGGCGGACGAGGACGAGGCTCGCCTCTGTTTCCTTCGATGGAAGTCATCAGGGCCGTCTCTTCTCCGCATACGAACGCGCCTGCTCCGAGTCTGAGATCGACGTCGAAGTCGAATCCCGATCCGAAGATGTTCTTGCCGAGGACGCCGTAGTCTCTTGCCTGGCTGAGAGCGATCTTCAGCCTGTCTACAGCGATAGGATATTCAGCTCTGACGTAGATGTAGCCCTGGTTGGCGCCGATAGCATAGCCGGCGATGGCCATGGCCTCGAGTACCGAATGAGGGTCTCCTTCAAGGATGGATCTGTCCATGAATGCGCCCGGGTCGCCTTCGTCGGCGTTGCAGGCTACGAACTTCTGGACTTCACCTCTGTTGGCGGACGCGAACATCCACTTCTTTCCTGTAGGGAATCCGCCGCCTCCGCGGCCTCTCAGACCCGAATCAGTGACTTCCTTGATGACATCATCAGGAGTCATCTCGTTGAGAGCCTTGTTGAGAGCCATATAGCCGTCTCTGGCGATGTACTCATCGATATCCTCAGGGTCGATCTTTCCGCAGTTTCTGAGAGCCATTCTCATCTGGTTGTTGTAGAACGCGGAATCGACATAGTGGATCTTTTCTCCGTTTGTGAGTTCCTCTACCATGAGGTACTCTTCTACAGGCTTGCCGCCGATGATGTGATCATTGAAGATCCTCTCGACCATCTCAGGCTTTACTTCCTGATAGAATACGTTGCCCGGATGCACTACCACGATAGGTCCCTTTGCGCAAAGGCCCTGGCATCCCGTCTGGATGATCTGGATCTCATCCTTCTTGCCGGCAGCCGCGATGAGCCTTTTGAGTTCGCCCATGATCTCCAGGCTGTGGTTTGATGTGCAGCCCGTACCTCCGCATACGAGGACGTATGTCTTCAGGGCCTCTTCGGCAGTATCAGGATTGAACCTGATATCCACCTGGCCTGCCTTGGCATCTCTGATTGCTTTTAACTCTTGCAGTGATTTCATGACGTACCTCCTATGCTACTCGTACTTGGCAAGAATGCCCTCGACATCTTCAGGCTTGAGCTTGCCGTATACGTCTCCGGCTACGATCATGACCGGCGCGAGTCCGCATGCGCCTACGCAGCGGCATGTCTCGATCGAGAACTTGCCGTCTGCCGTGCAGCTGCCATCAGGGATACCGAGAACCTTCTCGACCTCCTCGAGGATGGCGCCGGAACCTTTTACATAGCATGCAGTGCCCAGACAAACGGCCACTGTATACTTGCCCTTCGGCTCCATCGAAAACTGCGCATAGAAAGTAGCTACACCATAAATCTTCTCGGTCTCGTCGGAAATGATCTTCTGCACCTGATAAGGAAGATATCCGTAGATATCCTGCGCCTCCTGCATGATCGGCATGAGAGCGCCCTTCATGTCCTTATACTTTGCGATCACCTCGAGCAGCTTGGCTTCCTGTTCTTTGGTCCCGCTGAAAGGAACGCTTGATACTTTCATCTGCTTAGCTCCTCCTTCATCTCTACGTCTGTTGATCTACACTTACATTTATGGAAATAGTAATCGTCCATACATCGTTATTTTACATTAATATGGAGGCGTCATCAATCTTAAAATCGTTAAATAATTATCTAATTTTTCATATCCGCCCCGCGGGTGACATTACGATGCTTTTTTGACTGTTTTTGCTGTTTTGCGTCAACATTGGATGGTCCGGATGTTATACTCATATGGCAGAAAAAACAGAGAAAAAGAAACGGAGATAAAAGAATGATATACCCGGAATTCCCTGAAAAAGGATCTGTAATAGGAATATGCGCTCCGAGCGCGGGCGTGGGCGACAAGCTGGAATCGTTCGACATGTCGCTTGATGTGCTGCGCGGCGAAGGCTATGAGATATATGAGACAGAGAGCGTAAGAAATGAAGACTACCCTTCCGCTCCGGCAAAGACAAGAGGCAGAGAGTTCGATCAGCTCTTCAGCGACAGGGACATATCCGCTGTCATCTGTGCCGCCGGCGGCGACTTCGTGCTCGAGATGCTGCCGTATGTCGATCAGCAGGCAATAATCAAAAACCCGAAATGGTTCTCAGGCTATTCGGATCCGACGTCCATAGAGATGCTGATGACCACAAAGCTCGATATCGCGACTATATACGGCTTCAACGCAGGCGCCTTCGACTGGAGGCCTCTTCACGAGTATCAGCGCTGCGCCCTGTCGGTACTGGAAGGCAGTATCCCTGTCCAGCACTCTTATGATCACTGGGCATCGGAAGGATTCAACGAGGAGACAGGCCGGTATGAGATGGATGCGCCTTCCGAGTGGCTTCTTTTCAAACCATCCGGCAGCGGTGACGGATGCGAGCTCTCTGAGGCAGAAGAGCTCGATGTGACGGGCAGACTCATCGGAGGCTGCGTCGATGTCATAGACGATGTGATCGGAACGCCTTATGAGGATCTTAAGGGATTCGCTGAGCGCTACTCAGGCGACGGCCTGATCTGGTTCTTCGACAACTTCGCGCTCGACCCTCTCTCTCTTATGTACGTGATGCTCAAGATGAAGCTGATGGGTCTTTTCGATGACGCTTCTGCCGTCATCTTCGGCCGCACCTTCCTTCCGGGAGAATCTACAGACATGGACTATCTGGGTCTTCTTGAGAGAGTATTCGCAGATACGAAGGTACCGCTCATATGGAACGCCGACATAGGCCACACCAAACCGTCGTTCACGATCATCAACGGAGCGATGGGACATCTTACTTTCGAAAACGGCCGCGCGAGCCTGTCGATGGAGCTCCGCTGAGCTTCTGGTTTTTTACACCCTTACCCGCCGATCTTCACATTCGAGAAGCCGGCATCGTTCCACTGTTTTACGAATGCTTCCATCTCTTCGTCCGACGGAGCCGTGAGTTCAGCAGCCTGATACTCTCTTCCGAGCTTTCCGTACTTGTGAGAGCCTGTGCTGTGATAAGGAAGCAGGTTCACCTGCGCCGGCCTTATATCATTCTCTTTGAGGAAGCCTATGATCTCCGCCATGGACTCCTTATCGCCGTTGACTTCCCTCACCGTTGGTATCCTTATGTAAATCCTGGCGCCGGCTTTTGCGATGCCTTTCAGGTTGTCCAGTATAATGTTATTGTCTGTCCCGATGTACTTTCTGTGCTTGGCGTGATCCATGACTTTTATGTCATAGAGCCAGGTGCTCACGTAAGGCAGCAGGGCTTCATAATTGGAATACGGCGCCTGGCCGCAGGTATCTATCGTGATATCTATGCCCTCGCGGTGAAGCGCTTTGACGAGATCCAGGATGTAATCCGGATCCATCGCCATCACCTCGCCTCCGGAGAGCGTTACCCCTCCGTGCGACTCCTCGTAGAACATCTGGTCCTGAAGGCAGATCTTCACAAGCTCTTTCACCGTGTAGTCCCTGCCGACAAGTGTCCGTATATTCCCCGGGCACACATCGGCGCAGCGTCCGCATACCATGCAGCTGTCCCTGTCGATGACCGCCTTGCGCTCCATATCGAAGGATATAGCGCCGGCAGGACAGATGGCTTCGCACCGGCCGCATCCTGTGCACTTTGCCGCATCCACCTGGAGTTCAGGCTCGAAACGCTGTGTCTCGGGATTATGGCACCACCAGCATCTCAGATGGCAGCCCTTGAAAAAGACAGTGGTCCTTATGCCGTCCCCGTCATGTATCGAATACTTCTGTATATTTGTGACCGCATGCATATGTATGAGTTTACCTCCCGTGATCACTGCTCGCCGGCAGCGATATAGTATTCTTCAAGCTTTTCCCTGCATCCCAGGAACACCGCTTTGAGATTAGGGTCGAACTGAGTGCCCATGCACTCGCACATTATCGAAGCGCTTTTTTCGAAGCTCATCGGATCCTTGTATACGCGCTTGCTTACAAGAGCGTCATACACGTCCGCGATGGCCATTATCCTGGCTTCGAGAGGGATCATCGTGCCGACGAGTCCCTCAGGATAACCGCGTCCGTCCCATCTCTCGTGATGGTAGCGGGCTAC
>CACYHM010000269.1 GCA_902774195.1 uncultured Eubacteriales bacterium | reverse complement strand
AATATGCTCGGCGACAGTATCAGGGATATACTCGACCCGAGATCAGATGAATAGGAGGTGCGTGATATGTCATTACTGGACGTAAAAGATATTACGATCTCCTATAAAGACGTCCCCACAGTCATGGATTTTTCCATGAAGCTTGAAGAGGGAGAGATATGCTCTCTCGTAGGAGAGTCGGGAAGCGGAAAGACCACGGTCATCCGCGCGATATTCGGACTCCTCGCGGGAGGCGGCAAAGTCACGAAGGGCGAGATCCTCTTCAACGGAGAGTCTCTCCTGAAATATACAGACGACCAGTGGAGGAAGCTTCGCGGAACAGAGATATCGATGATATTCCAGGATTCCGGAGCTATGATGAATCCGACCAAGAAAGTCGGCGCAGCCTTTACTGAATACATCATGACACATGAGAAGATAAGTAAAAAGGATGCTTACGACAAGGGCGTGGAGATGCTCGAGAAGATGAGGCTCCCTGACGGGAAGAACGTCATGGAGAGCTACCCGTTCCAGCTTTCAGGAGGCATGCGCCAGAGAGTAGGCATCGCCATGGGAATGACCTACCAGCCGAAGCTTTTGCTCGCTGATGAGCCGACTTCGGCACTCGACGTAACGACTCAGGCACAGATCGTGAGACAGATGGTAGAGCTTAAAGAGAACTACGGAACGAGCATCATAATCGTTACACACAATCTCGGAGTCGCATGCTACATGTCGAATCATATCGTCGTCATGAAGCACGGCCGGATCGAGGATCAGGGCGACAGAGACCACATACTCAACCGATCAGAGAGCGACTATACGCATAAGCTTCTGGCCGCAGTGCCGTCAGTAGGAGGTGAGCGCTATGTTTGATGAGAAAGATCTTATAGTGGAAGCAAAGCACGTCACCAAGATATTCCCTGCCTCCCATGGCAGAGAACTCGTCGCGAACAACGACATAAATCTTAAATTCTACAGAGGGAAGACGCTGGGGCTCGTCGGCGAGTCGGGATGCGGCAAATCCACGTTCATGAGGATGCTGCTTTCTCTGGACGAGCCGACAGAAGGAGAGATCCTCTTCAACGGCAAAGATATAACAAAGCTCAAGGGCGAGGCGCTCAGGCAGAACCGCCAGCATATCCAGATGGTATTCCAGGATCCTGCGACATCTTTCAATCCTAAGATGAAGATCCGCGATATCATCTGCGAGCCGCTCCTTAACTTCGGCAGGATCAAGCCGTCAGAGAAGGACGCGAAAGCGGCCGAGCTCCTCGAGATGGTGGACCTTCCTGCAGAACTTAAAGACAGATATATGCACAATATGTCCGGAGGCCAGAGGCAGCGTGTCGCGATCGCGAGAGCTATCGCTCTCGAGCCTGACATGATCGTGATGGACGAAGCCACGAGCGCGCTCGACGTATCAGTACAGAAAAATGTGATAGAGCTGATTACCAGGCTTCAGCGCGAGAAGAACATCGCGATCGGCTTCATATGCCATGACCTCGGCCTGGTGCAGTCGTTCTCACATGAGGTCGCAGTGATGTATCTCGGAAACATAGTCGAGATACTGCCGGGCGAAGACGTTGGCCCGGGGTGTTGCCATCCGTACACCAAAGCCCTGATCGCATCGGTCTTCGACACAAAGATGGACTTCAGCAAGAAGATCGAACAGATCAAAGGCGAAGTCCCGAGTCCACTGGACGCTCCAAAGGGCTGCCCGTTCTGCGACAGGTGCGACTGCAGCAGCGAGAAGTGCTTTAAGGTAAAGCCAAAGCTGGTTGAGATATCAAAAGATCATAAAGTCGCGTGCCACCGTTACAGTGAGAAAGGCACAGCTGCAAGTACAGCTGAAGCCCCTGCATCTATAGCATCATAGAAATGCTCAAGCTTTCCGGCACCGCCTGATGCGATAACGGGAATGTTTACACATGATGATATCGCACGTGTCAGTTCTATATCGTATCCTGCCTTTGTTCCGTCAGCATCCATTGAGGTCAGAAGAATCTCTCCTGCACCAAGCTTTTCAGCCTTTATCGCCCATTCAACGGCATCGATGTTCATGTCGACTCTTCCGCCGTTCTTATATACCGTCCATCCTTCTCCATTCTCACGGCGTTTTGCATCCATTGCGACAACCACACACTGTGAACCGAACTTCATTGCGGCATCATATATAAGATCAGGATTCATAAGTGCTGCGGAATTGACAGCGATCTTATCTGCACCTTCTCTCAGAATAGCCTTAAAATCATCGGTGGTTCTTATGCCTCCGCCCACAGTGAAAGGGATAAAAAGTGTTGCTGCAACATCCCTTACCCATGAAAGCTGTGTATCTCTTGAATCTGCAGATGCAGTAATATCAAGAAATACAACTTCATCCGCTCCCTGTGCATCATATGCTGCTGCTGTTTCTGCAGGATCTCCCGCATCTCTCAAGTTCAGAAAATTGATACCCTTAACAACTCTTGCATCCTTTACATCAAGGCAGGGTATGATACGTTTTGTAAGCATTACATGCCCTCCTTTACAAGATCAAGAAAGTTCTTAAGCACCTTAAGTCCGGCATCCGAACTCTTTTCCGGATGGAACTGAGTTGCGAATACATTGCCTGATTCAACAGATGAATCAAATGTCACACCGTATTCTGCTCTTGATGATACGATCGAAGAATCGGCAGCTTCGAGATAATAAGAATGAACAAAATAGAAATATGTTCCCTCATTTATTCCG
>CACYHM010000268.1 GCA_902774195.1 uncultured Eubacteriales bacterium | reverse complement strand
GAAACTGACTTTGAGACCGCGAGCATGTCTCCCGCGAAAGACTCGCAGTATTCGATCATCACAACGGCGTCCGCGCCGTCCGGAACATATCCTCCGGTCGGCACGTAGATGCAGCTGCCCGGATCAACTCTGAGTCCGGTCGAGTCGATGCCGAGCTGCACCTCGCCCGCAGTCTTCAGTATGGACGGGATCATTTCGCCCGCGGCCGCCAGATCTTTGCTCAAGACAGCATAGCCGTCCACGATCGACCTTCTGTACGGCGGGATGTTCTCATGCGATATTATGGTTTCGGCAAGGATACGGCCCGCCGCAGCACGAAGACCCACAGTCTCAGTGCGCAGCATGGTCTCTCCGCAGCGCTCCCCGAGCTTGTCTCTCGCCTCTTTTACCGTATCTACATTAAGGAGTTTCATTTTTTACGATCCTCCCCTTCTCCATGTGATGCACCTCGTCAAAGAGCTCATTCATTGCGTCCCATTGGTGGCTGACTATGAGCCATGTGGAACCGTCCTCTCTGTGACGTTCGATTATCATTTCCCTGAAGAGCCCTGCGCTTTCGGCGTCGAGGTTCGACAGAGTCTCATCCATAAGTATCAGCTTCGGACGGAATACTATCGCTCTTAAAAAAGACAGTTTCTGCCTCTCGCCGCTGGAAAGGCTCCCGGCGTACTGGTCCTTTATCTCCAGGATACCCGCACGCTCAAGCAGCGCATCTATCTCAGCATCATCGATCCTGCTTCTGCGTATCTTCAGAGGATATATTATGTTCTCGTACACGCTGGCATGCATCAGATAAGGCCTCTGGCTCATCATGGTGATCTCAGCCGGTTTCAGGCCTTCATAGTCTATCGAACCCGAGTCAGGCTCTGCCGTTCCCATGATAAGCTTCAAAAGTGTAGTCTTGCCGCAGCCGTTGGGTCCGACAAGTCCGTGTATCTTTCCGCTCTCTATTTTCAGATCCTCTATGTACAGATCCGTTTTGCCGACCGTCTTGCGAAGTTCAGTAATTCTCATCGCGGATCTGCTCCTTTCTGACATGATCGGCCAGCGTCTGCAGTATGAAGGCCATTACAAGAAGCAAAACGCCGAGGCCTATGCCCTCGGAGTATATCCCCCTGCTCTTCAGCAGAGAGATCATTGTCGTCATGGTCCTCGTATGGCCCTTTATATTGCCGCCGACGAGCATGACTGATCCGACCTCGCTTATAGCTCTGCCGAAGCCGGTTATTATGCAGAAATAAATCTCGTTTCTGAGTTCGCTCAGGATGAGGCGGTCCGTCTGCCTCTTATCTGCTCCCATCGTCTTTGCGAAATTCCGTATCTCAGGGACAGCCGCCTCTGCATAGGAAAAGACCATACCGCTTATTATGGGCGTTATGATCAGTACCTGTGCGAGTATCATTCCCTTTACCGTAAAGAGAAGCGCCAGAGGGCCGAGCGGCCCTCCGCGCATCGTCAGCATGTAAACAAGCAGTCCTATCACGACAGGAGGCACTCCCATGAGCGTCCTGTTGATCCTTACAACTGTCTTTTTACCTGCAAATTCATGGTTCTGCAGCCAGAGACCGGATGCGGTCCCCAGCACGGCAGAGATGAGAGTGGATGCAAAAGCCATCTCGAAGGTGACTTTGATCGCACTCAGCACAGCAGGATCAGTAAAAACTCCTCTGAGCCATCCGATCATTGCTGATATCAGTTATCGGTCCCTGCGTTCGGTGTGAACAGAGCCTGGCCGTATTCATCCACGCCGTACTCACCGATCAGTTTCTGGACCTTCTCGGAAGTGATCCACTCGATGAACTTGTTGGCAGCCTCGTTGTTGACATCCGGATACTTTTCAGGACTTACAGCGATGACACCATACTGGTTGAGCAGCTGAGGCGCTCCTTCGCATACGATATCGATGACATAATCGTTCTCGGAGTCCTTCGACTGCTTGAGCCATGTTCCTCTGTCTGTCAGGCAGTAAGCGTTCTTCTCGTTTGCCATCGTAAGAGTGGCGCCCATGCCGTCTCCGCTTTCGATGTAATTAGGATTCGCAGACGGATCGATACCGAGTTCTTCCCATATCTTCTTTTCCTTCTTGTCCGTTCCCGAATCATCTCCGCGGGATACGAACGGAAGCTGCTGTTCGCTAATGGCCGTGAACACTGCAGCTACATCATCCGTCTTTGCGATCGGATCAGCCGGTCCTACGATCACGAAATCGTTGTACATTACCGGGAATCTCTCGACTCCGTAGCCGTTTTCAACGAATTCGTCCTCGCTGGACTTAGCGTGTACGAGCACAACGTCGACCTGTCCGTCCTCGCCCATCTTGAGAGCCTCGCCCGTTCCCACAGCAGTCCACTGAAGGTCGATGCCGGTGTCATCCTTGAAGAGCGGCTTGAGATAGTCGAGCAGTCCGGTGTCCTCCGTACTCGTGGTCGTAGCCATCATCAGAACGCCGCCGTCTGATGTCGTCTCTTCTGTTGTCTCCTCTGTCGTTTTGCTGCCGCATGCCGCAAAGGCAAATACCATGATGCAGCTGAGAAGAACGACCGTTAACTTTCTGAACTTCATAAAGTCCCTCCTTGTGTCTGAAGAAATAGCTGTCGTTTATTGTCAGGGACGCGCGCATTCGCCGTCTCTTCCAAGCATTATCTCAAGGCCGTGTCCGAGAGGATGGATCAGGAATTCCAGACATTCTCTCACCGCCTTAGGGCTGCCGGGCA
>CACYHM010000267.1 GCA_902774195.1 uncultured Eubacteriales bacterium | reverse complement strand
TGAACTCGGCGCTCTTTTTGCCCATGAAAGGCACCGAGAAGAATGCGATAAACAGATACAGGAATATGGTGATCCCGATCTTCGAAGGCATCTCGCCTACGGTTTTTTCGAGGAACGGCTGCACATGCCTGACGCAGACGATAGTCGCCACCAGCATGATGCTGCCGTATACGGCTATCTTGACAAGGAAATCCTTTATCACTGCCTTCCACTCCGCGCTGGCCTCTTCACGGGCCTGATCGTCGGAGGTATAGGTCTCTATCCTGTTCCTCAGTTTTTCAGGCAGCTTCGCCGTCAGTTTCGGTATGAATCTGTCCGCCTGCTTTATGAGCACCGGCGTGGCGATTATCGTGAGTATCGACGATGCCACGATGACAGGATAGAGATATTTATCCATCACGCCCAGGGATATCCCGAGGCCTGCGATTATGAAAGAGAATTCTCCTATAGGCGCCAGAGAGACTCCGCCCTTCATCGACGTCTCTATGTCCTGGCCCGAAAGCATCATGCCTATGGTAGCGAATATCTGCTTGGCTACCACTGCCAGGATGGCGATAGGGATTATTGACGTCCAGCGCTGTGCGATGATAGCAGGGTCCACCATCATTCCTACAGAGAGGAAGAATACGGCTCCGAACATGTCCTTTATGCCTGCTGTCACCCTTTCGACATTGTGCGAGTGCCGCGTCCCCGCAAAGAGCGATCCGGCTATGAACGCTCCCAGCTCCATCGAGAACCCGAGCCACTTTGCGAAAAGCGCCATCAGGAAGCAGATGCCTATGCTGAGAAGAGTCAGGGTCTCATCGTTCATGAATTCCATCGTCTTGTCGAGGAATGTCGGCAGCAGGAATATGCCTGCTATGAGCCACAGCACGAGATACGTGAGCATCAGAGCCATCTGTCCCGGAGAGACTCCCCCGGAGGACCCGCCCTTGGACACAGCCGTGAGCACTACCATCATGAATACCGCTATCACGTCCTCCATGACGAGCGAGCCCATCACAAGCCCCGCGTATTTCTCCTTCTCCAGTCCCAGCTCGCTGAAGCACTTCTGGATGACCACTGTAGAGCTTATGGACAGCATCGCTCCGAGGAATATCGAATCCATCCTCGTCATGCCCATGATGATGCCGAAAAGGTAACCGACAGCCATGACGCCCGCCATCTTGACCGCGGCGGATACTATGGCCGTGCTGCCTACTTCGGTGAGCTTGTTGAAATCGAATTCGAGACCTATGTGGAACAGTATTATGATCACTCCGATCTCGCTCCACATCTCTATCGAATCTGCCGAGGACACGTCCATGAAGAACGGGAAGTGCGGTCCGATTATGAAGCCCGCGAGGATATATCCCAGGATCGCAGGTATCTTGAGTCTTCTGAATATGATGGTGACCATCGCCGCAGTGGTCAGCATGGTCGCAAGATCGATTATCAGTTGCTGTGTATGCATTTTTATTTTGTCCTCAGTTCTTTTCGTATTGTTTTCCAGCCGGGCATATACCTGTCCATCATGGCGTAGAAGTTTTTGCCGTGATCAGGCACGACGGTATGCACCAGTTCGTGGAGTATCACGTAGTCGAGCTCGGCATCCGATCTCAGAGCCAGCATGAGACTCAGGTTGATGTGGTTCGTCGAAGTGTTGCAGCTGCCCCAGCGGCTCTTCATGTCCCTGACCGTCCAGCCGCTGCAGCGGAGACCTGTGACCTCTTCGATATAAGGCAGCCTCTCCGCTATCCTTCTCTTGAGATCCCTTCGCCGCGCCTCCTTTTCGGCCCTTGTCTCAGGCTCGGGATATGCCGCCGCCCTTTCGAGTATGACGGCCCTGTTTTTGTCTATCCAGCTGCGCTTGCTCCTGACGAAGCGTATCACTTCGCTTTCGGGTGTCATATAGGGCGCGCTGATGCTTACGCTGCCGTCCGGCTCCTTTATTCGCATGTTCATATTTCTGACGCGCTTTCTGGTCAGAACGACCTCGAGCCCGTCCACATAAATGATTTTAGCCATACATAGATATTGTACCACAAAAAAAGAAGCAAAGGCGGGCACAAAGCCAGCCTTCGCATGCTTTTTAGCGTTTTTTGGATAATGCTCAGTCCGCACCTTATCAGAACGGATCGGACACCATGACTTTGCCGCCCTCCTGGATGATGATGTTCATGCCGTCCTTCACGTAGTCGAGGAACTCATCGCCGAGCGAATCGACTACCGGCATCTTGTTGTTTTCGAGCCATACATCAGCCAGTACAGCGCCGGCTGCAGCCAGCGAATCGATAGGATTCGAGAACAGCATGCATGCAGGCTGTCTGCCCATCGATGTCGCGCAGTACAGAACGAGTCCGCCCGTCGTCGAGCCTATGGTCTGAGGCAGACACAGCGCCTTGCCGGCCATCTGCTTGCCGTAAAGATCCGGATTGTTCTGGTCTCCGCACGTCGCCTTTTTGTCTCCGAACTGCAGCGCCTTCTGGAACGAGGCCAGAGTATTGAGACCGCCGTGGGACACGAGCGCCTCAGCGCTTACTCTTCCGGGTACGACTACCCTTCCCTGGAAAGTCTTCATCTATTTGCCTCCTTTCCTGTTGCGCGTTATCTGCTCGAGTATCTCATCGTCAGTATAGTAGCGCGCGGATGTGTATGTCCTTAGCTTGTTGCTCGATGTGATCACCGGCATCTTCTCGCTGAGAGGATTGTTCATGTACATCAGCGGGCATATATACGA
>CACYHM010000266.1 GCA_902774195.1 uncultured Eubacteriales bacterium | reverse complement strand
AGGCCTCTTGTAGGCTGTACCGCTACGAGCAGCTTGTGATCCTTGTCGACCTCACGGGCGATGATCGCTTTCTGCTGGTTTCCTCCGGACATCGCACGTGCGATAGTCACAGGGCCCTGGCCGGATCTTACGTCGTACTCGGCCTCGAGCTTTTCAGAATACGCTCTGATCTCTTTTCTCTTGAGGAATCCCGCGCCCGATGTGAATTCAGGCTGGAAGTATCTCTGAAGGATCATGTTGTACTCGAGAGGATAATCGAGCACGAGCCCGTGTTTGTGCCTGTCCTCAGGGATATGGCTCATCTCTTTGCTTCTGGCGCGGATGCTCGCATGTGAGATATCCTCGCCGCAGAGAGTGATCTTACCGCTGACCAGCGGCTCCATGCCGGTGAGTCCGTAGACGAACTCTGTCTGGCCGTTGCCGTCGATGCCGGCGATGCAGACGATCTCGCCTTCCTTGACCTCGAGGCTGACATCCTTGACCGCGTTGTTGGCATGTACCTTCGACGCGACAGTCATGCCCTCGACCTTAAGGATGGTGTCTCCCGTCTTTGCAGGCGTTTTGTCGACGACCATGTTTACATCACGTCCTACCATCATGCGGCTCATCTCTTCCTTGGAAGTGTCTGCCACATCGACGGTGCCGATGTACTTGCCCCTGCGGAGCACGGATACTCTGTCAGCTACGGCCTTGATCTCGTTCAGCTTGTGAGTGATGAACAGTATCGACTTTCCTTCAGCTCTCAGATTCTTCATGATCTGCATGAGCTCTTCGATCTCCTGCGGCGTGAGCACAGCAGTCGGTTCGTCAAAGATGAGGATCTCGTTGTCACGGTAGAGCATCTTGAGGATCTCAGTCCTCTGCTGCATTCCGACCGTGATGTCTTCGATCTTTGCGTCAGGATCGACCTGAAGTCCGTACTTCTCGGACAGCTCCATTACTTTGGCTCTGGCCTCTTCCATCTGGAGCATACCGCCCTTTGTGGACTCGACTCCGAGGATGATGTTCTCGAGGACCGTGAAGCACTGTACGAGCTTGAAGTGCTGGTGTACCATACCGATGCCCAGGTCGTTGGCGTCGTTAGGGTTGTTGATCTTTACCTCTTTGCCGTCCTTTTTGATCACGCCTTCCTCGGCCTGATAAAGACCGAACAGGACGGACATAAGAGTGGATTTACCGGCACCATTCTCCCCAAGCAAGGCGTGTATCTCGCCTCTCCTGAGCTGCAACGTGATGTTGTCGTTTGCGATGATGCCGGGGAATCGCTTGGTAATGTTCACCATTTCTATGGCATAAGGTGCATCCATAATACCATTCCCTCCATCTTTATGATCAGTGCTAAGATATACATATTCATTATACAGAAAAAGATGACAATAAAAAAGGCGATTCCACACGGAACCGCCTTTTTTGATCTTGATAGTGAGTTTCCATGCCTCTGACTTCGTGCAGGCACTCGTCAGTAAGCATCTCTCCGGATCATAACGGCGTTGCCGTAATGTCGAGATGCTTGCAAAACATTCGACAAGCTCATGTTTTGACTGCCGGGACAACTCATCTTAGCCCTTGATAGCTCCCTGATCGTCAACCTTTACGACCTTTGTCGTAGGCAGCTTCTCAGTATCGTTCGAAACTGTTCTTGTTCCGTCATAGAGCTCCTTGACGAGCTTGCCATAGTCGTCAGCTGTGAAGCCGTCGCCGAACTGAGTGCTGTCCGGAAGCTGTACGTAGTTCTCAGCCGGATTCTCGGAAACGAGACCGAGGTTCTGGATCTGGCCTGCATAGTCATCCCACTCGCCTGCCATGATGGCTCTGAGCAGTGTGTTGACTGTAGGAGCAAGACCCTTCATGGCCGAAGTAACTGTCATGCCGTCGCCGTACTGTCCGTCGATGATGTCTTTCTGGTCTACGTCAACGCCGATGACCTTGCCGCCTGTCTTTGCAGCAGCTTCAGCAGCCGAGCTGTAGATTCCGCCGCCGCATGCGAATACGCACTCTGTGCCGGCGCCGTACCATGTATCCATGGCAGCTGTGATGTCAGCATCGCCGAAGAACTGTCCGCCGTATACGTACTTGATCTCTACGTCGTTCTTGCCGAGCTCTTCCGCAGCAGCGTCAGCGCCCTGAACGAATCCGTGACCGTATCTCTGTACGGCAGGTACTGCCATTCCGCCGAGGAATCCGAGCTTGGTGTATCCCAGCTTGACAGCTGCGTAACCGGCCATGTAACCGGCGAGCTCTTCCTGGTAAACAGCGCTGTAGACGTTAGGTCCGTCGAATTCTCTCTCGCCGTAAGCTGTGAGGTCTCCCTCGGAAACGTCAAGAGCGACGAACTTTGTGTCAGGATACGTAGGTGCTACCTCATAGATAGCGTTCGCAAATGCGTAACCAGGCATTACGATTACGTTGTAGCCTTCCTCGATAGCCTCTTCGATCGAAGAAACACGGTCAGCGTCAGCGTCGGATGCAGGCTTTTTGTATGTGAACTCGATGTTGTTCTCTTCGCAGAATGCCTTGCATGCCTCATAAGTTGTCTGGTTGAATGACTGGTCAGTGATATCACCATAGTCTGTTACCATCGCAACCTTCATGGTGCCGTCATCTGACGAGCCGCTGTTTCCACCGCCCCCGCATGCAGCAAATGAGAATACCATCAGCGCAGCGAGGAGTACTACAATAAATTTCTTCATCATAACCCTCCTGAAGTACTTTAGAGTGAT
>CACYHM010000265.1 GCA_902774195.1 uncultured Eubacteriales bacterium | reverse complement strand
TACGCCTACAGGCTCTGTCGGGAACAGGAAGTTATCGTGCATAGCGCCCTGGCCCATGATCTCCTTAACGATAACGATTTTCTTCTTTCCAGGTCTTCTTACCTGCTTCATTGTCTGAGTCTCCACGACCTGCTCGTCTGTGAGATCCTTCTTCATTGCGTTTCTGATCTCCTGAGTTACGTGGTCAACTGCAGTATGAATGGCGATAGGGCCCGGTCTCTCCATGTTCTTCTTGTTGTCGATTACGGCATGAGCTCTGATCATGATTTCGCCCTTGTCTACTGCACCAGGACGTCCCCACATCATGTTCTCATCGATGTAACCTTCCGAAGAACCGAATTCTCCGACCTGTACTCCCTCTTCGGTGATACCTGTAACGACCATTACTACTCCGTCGAGAACTCTTGTAACGCCCTCACCCAGCTCAGCGTCGTCTTCCTTTGTAGCGATCGGCTGGATATCCATTACTGTCTCGGAGTATACGTGGTAGTTGTCCGGTGTGATCACGTCGAGCTCAAGGCTGTGTACGAGCTTCTGAGCTTCAGCGCCCTCTGTAGCTGCCGCCTTGCGTACGTACAGTGTCGTTCCCTCGATCTTGGTCTCGTCGCCAAGAACTACCTTATCGATCTTGTAGTGCTTACGTGTCATCTCTCTGACTACTACAGCTTCGCCTTCTTCAGCTGCCGCTGCCGGAGCTGCGCCTGCTGCTGCAGGAGCTACTGCGCCCGCTGCGACAGGAGCTGCGACTGCGCCGCCGCCGATGCCGGCAGGGATCTGGATGTTGATATCCTTACCCTCTCCGATGTGCAGGCTGATCATTCCGCCTGCAACAGGAGCTGCGGCTGCAACTGCAGGAGCTGCTGCAGGAGCCTCTGCTGCAGCCTCAGCTGCAGGTGCTTCCTCAGCGCCGCCCTGTGCCTCGTCGTACTTGTCGACGATGTCAGCTGTAACAGGAGTGAGAGAATCTACTGTCTTAGTGAGCTTGGATCCGTTCAGAACCTGGCCGATGGTCAGTGCTCCGTCGAGGCTCAGCAGTCCGGAATCTACGAGATCCGGGAAAATTGCAGGGTCCTCAAAGTTTGCAGGTGTCAGTTCAGTGCCTGCCTCTGCTCTGCAGCAGAGTACCGCTGGATCGTTCGCATGCTGTTTAGCTGTTTCAGCTGTGATTGACATATCGATCTTCCTCCTAAAAATTACTTACTTGCCGTTTGCACGGCTGCTTGTTTTATATATTCCTCCGGACGGATCTTTCGGGGTCATCCGTCCGAAGGTTTATACCGCTTATAACTTATAAAATCGACACGATCCCGAAAATTATTCTACAGTCTCGTTGTCCTCTACGTTGTCGACTACGTTGAGATCCTGGTCTACCTTTTTGGACACCTTGAGTGTTCTGTAGAGCGGATGTCCGACAGCCATCATAGCGAGGTCTGTCATGTGCATTACCTTGAGTCCCATCTTAGGGCCGGAAGCCATGACTGTGTTGGAGCAGTCAGAGCAGTTGCCGATGATGATGTACTCGCAGCCCGCCTTCTTGAACTCGAGGTTGTTCTTGACCTGTCCAGGGCAGTTGCCCGGGCGCTCGCACTTTCTGGTGCCGTTAGGCATCTCTGCTGCCTGCTTGCAGTAGCAGACGTGGCCTACAGTACCGTTGTACTTCTTTACGAGGTCTTCCATTCTCTCGAGGTTTCCGCCGCATGCGCATACGAGGATACCTACCTTGGCGCCCTTCAGATCCCTGAACGGACGTGTGACGAGAATGGCTCCCGTAGCCTTCGTGATCGGATCGCTGAGCTCGCAGGCCTTGCCCGTGAAGGATCCGCCCATGATGACTTCGCCGTATCCCATCTCATCGAAGCCGCCTGCTTCGTCGATCAGGGCCTGTACGCTTCTGCCTACAGGAACGTCCATGAATACATGAGCCTCGCTGCCGCCCTTGATCATTCCTCTGACAGTGATGTTCTTGTCGATCAGCGGCTTCTGGTCCTCGATGGCCTTGACGCAGCTGTATACTGTCTCGGAGTTGATGACTACGGCGTTGGCTGCCGACGGAAGCTTGTCCGGCTCGAGCTCGATGCCGAGGCACTCTCTTACTACCGCACGCTCCTCGCCCATCGGATAGATGTCCGGAAGGAGATGTCTTTCGATAGCAGGATCGTCCTTGAGAAGAGCGTCAAGCTTTTCGATGGTCTCTCTGTGTTTCTTCTTGATGGCGATGATGCCCTTGTCGGCTCCGGCGATCTCCATGAGGTAGTGGATGCCTCTGAGCAGAGCTGCAGGATCCTCGTCGATCTGAGCGATGTTGTGGGCGAGACCCGGCTCGCACTCGGAAGCGTTTACGAGGATGTAACCGTGATCGAGCACCGGCTTGTCGTCCTTGCCGTTGTAGATCTTGATGAAGGTCGGGAAGCCCGCTCCGCCCTGGCCGATGATTCCGGCTTCTTTGATCATCTCGAGGTTCGATCCCTTCTTGATCTTCTCGAAAGTCTTAGGCTGCTTTGCGTTCGGCTTGATGATGATCCTGTCTTCGGTGACATCGATGACTTCGCCGGATACGCTGGAGTGAACATTAGCGCCGAGTCCTGTCGGTGTAGCAATGAGCTGGCCTCTCTTGACCTTGTCGCCCTTCTTGACGATCGCTTCACACGGCTTGCCTACAGCGCCCTGCTTAAGTAGCATCTGAATGTTTTCCATAATACTTGCTCTCCTTTTGAAATAAC
>CACYHM010000264.1:722-3447 GCA_902774195.1 uncultured Eubacteriales bacterium | reverse complement strand
TTATTATGTATGAATTACCGGAGCTGCTGCTCCCTGCTGATACTATCTCCATCCGCTTCACTTTTCCTTTGCCGGCGCCTTCTTCG
This sequence comes from uncultured Eubacteriales bacterium, assembly GCA_902774195.1. The sequence goes on along the minus strand of CACYHM010000264.1, from coordinate 3,361 downwards.
GCTTTGGCCTGAGACTGCGCGCCCGGTTCCGGACGTAGCCCCTGTCGCGCCTGCATATCGATTTGCAGCTGCAATATCCGCATACGAGGGTATTGTCGTTTTTGAGAGGGTTGATCCCTATCCTTCCGCTCAGTATGCCCTCCGCGGTCTTTTCTATCTGCGCGAGCACATCGGCCCTTGCCTCTTCGTACTCCTCGCGGCTGATGCTGTCCCGTGATGACTTCAGCACGGAAGGCGGCATGGCGTCGAGTATCCCCTCTTCGTTTATGTACGCTCCCTTCAGCGTGAAGGTGTCTTCTGGCTTTCTTTCGCTGAGTTCATCGAGCTTGTTCTGCTTCAGGTCATTGGCGGATTCGATAGGATCCTTTATATTGAAGTAGAACATGCCCGCAGGCTCAAGCCCTTCTCCCGAGGCCGAGATCATGTATATCATCAGCTGCATCTTCAGGCCCTGCCTCATCTTCCACAGATCGAGCCTGTCGGAGCCGGTCTTGTAGTCGATGATCCTGACTCTGTCCGATCCGTCCACTTCGAGGTAGTCCGCGCGGTCTATCCTGCCCTCCACGAAGACTTCGTCTTCTCCGGACCTGAAGCTCAAAGGTCCGAACCTGCCGTTTCTTCCGAAGGCCTCTTCGAAGTCTGCCGAGGTCACCGACACGGCGCTGAGCTGCTCCGCCATAGCCTTCGCGGCCGCCGAACATATCTCCCTGATGCGGCTCATGCGGAACTCCTCGCTTCCCGTGGATATGAAGAGTCCTCCCCTGTATCCGGATGAAAGCTCGTCGAGCGCCGAGCTTACCAGGCGCTCGAGCTCTTCGCTGTCGCCCTCCCTTATCTTCTGCGGCAGCTCGCTGTCCGCCATTATCTGACGCGCGACCGCCATCAGGCACTCATGGTATACATCCCCGACAGACCTCGCGTCGCTCGCGAACTCTCTCTCTTCTTTCGGCCTGAGTCCCTTTTCGACGAAATAGGCGAACGGACAGTCCACGTATCTGCCTATGGATGACGCGCTCAGCCTGAGCGCCCCGTCGCGTCCGGTGTACAGCTCTCCGGCCGTCCCGCGGTCCAGAGGCTTCGGATCGTTGTCGTAGGCTGCGGCCGCCAGCATCGCGTCGAGCTTTTCTCTCCTGTTGTCCGCGTACCACTTCAGCATGGCCGCAGTCAGGGCTTCAGGCTCATCCGGAGCGTTCGGATCCTTTATGCGGTTTATGAGATGCCGCATCGCTTCGTCCGGATCCTGCACAAGGTCCGGGCCCCAGCCCTCGCTGATCATGTCCTTTCTGACAAATCCTTTTTCGCCCGCCTTCGGGAAGATGCCGCGGACCGCCTCGATCACAGAGCTCTCGCCCGCGTCGCCTCCTGTTGTGTCTGTCATCGACCAGCTTATGTATATCTTTTCCGACGGCCTTGCCATCATCCTGTACATGGCCGAATTCTCTTCGTCCATCTTTATGTCATCCAGACTTCCCAGAGCAAAGCCCTTCTCTCTGAAATATTCCTTCTCATCAGCCGAGAACAGCCCTTCCGGTGAAGGAGTCAGAGGCAGCACGCCCTCGTTGGCCCCGAGAATGACAACCGCGCGTATCCTGCCCGGCCTCGTCCTTATCATGGTTCCCATCGAAAGACCGTCCGCAGACGGCGGTATGACCCCGACCTCGACATTCGCCAGTCCGGCTTCGTATATATCGAGGAACTCCTCAAGATCCATCCCGGAGTCTCCCATTATCTCATCTGTCTGGTCGAGTATCTCAAGAGCCTTTTCGAAACTCTGCGTCATCCTCTGGGCTTCATCATGGAGGCCCGCTTCATCCTGCAGCGATGCCGCCTCGGCGACATGTTCTCCCAGCTGCCATTCGTCCGCGAGATATTTTCTGAATGCTTTCGTGAATTCCGATACGGTCCCCCTGTCTTTTCCGGCAAGGGATTCGAGCACGGATATCTTCGTCATGACGGCTTCTCTCATCGCCTCAAGAGAAGCGAATCTTTCCTCTCCGATTTCATCAGCTCCGTATCTGAACGGCTTGTCCCACATCGAGCCCTTTATCCGGTAGGATCTCGCGTAATTCTCGAGATCCTCGATGTCTCTGTCGTCAAGTGATGTGAGTCCGGACTTGAGCATGGCAAAGAGATAGCGGGACAGCTTGCGGCTCCTGACGAATTCGAGCATGTCGACTATGAAGCTGACTGCCGCGCTGTCGGTGATGTCTCTGGAGGAGTCGGCGAACACCGGAAGACCGTACTCGGCGAATACCCGCCTTATCACCGGCTGCATCGCGCCCTCGTCGTTGGCTACCACCTGTATGTCCCTCATCCTGTATCCGAGGTCTCTCACCAGATGCCATATGTACGCAGCCGCGCTCTCCGCCTCGTAATACGGATTGGCAGCGCAGAGAAGAGTAAGATCTTCGGGGATGAAATCCCTGTTTTCCAGTTTTTCTTCTTCCGTCAGTCTGTCTCTGAACAGGAACTTCTCGATGCGCGATACGGTCTCTGATTTTTCAAGCCTGTATGCGGACTCATCGATCTCCTCGCAGCTCACATCGATGTTCCTGTCCGCGGCGAGCCTCGTCAGCGATCCGATGAGCCTTTCGTCGAGACCGAAGTCTCCCCTGTTCACAACGAAATTGACTGACTCG
>CACYHM010000264.1:0-689 GCA_902774195.1 uncultured Eubacteriales bacterium | reverse complement strand
GCGAACTTCGGCGTGATGCTGTCGTATCCGTATATCCAGAAGGTCCTGCCGCGCACAAGTTCCGAATCCTTTATTGCGCTGACATACATCGAGATATAATCTTCGGAGTCTGTAAAGACACCGCTTATTCTTTCCTCGTAAGCCTCTATGACTCCTCTGAGCTCCTTCAGCTTGGCCGCGAGTATCGGGTCGCCCCCGCTGCCCGCGAGCAGCTCTTCGACTTCGTCAAGGCTGCAGTTCTGCTGCTTGAACTCGGATATGAAGTCATTGAGCATCGAAGTGAAGCCGAGCCTGCCGGCCGAGAGCCGGAATATCTCAAAGTCCTCCATGTGTTCTTTGACGAGAAGGTTCAGCAGCATGAATCTGCCATACCTGTCGAGCATCCTGACGGACTCGGCGCCCTGCTCAGTCAGCACCCTGAGTCCCAGGCGGTTCATCGAGAGTATCTCGGTATCGAAAAGGCAGTCGGTGCCGAGATTCTCAAGCGCCTGCTCTTCGGCAACGAGAGTATGCTGATCAGGCACCAAAACAAACGTCTCACCTCCGCGCTCTCTTATGCGATCGTAGATGAAACGCTCCTTGTCTATATTCTCTCTGCCTGCGTACAGTCTCAGCATTTTCCGTTATTTCTGCGAAGCGTCCTGCGAAAGCTTGGCTCTCACGAACACATCGATGTCGCCGTCCATAAC
>CACYHM010000263.1 GCA_902774195.1 uncultured Eubacteriales bacterium | reverse complement strand
TTATGTTGAAAGATCTTCTTTTGCGCTCGATGCGCCCTTTTCTCTCTTTCATCTAGAACACCTCCCCGAGATCATCGAGGCTCGCGATCCTTGTGTATATCCACATGAGCACAAGCGTCATCACGATCATCAGTATCGCCAGGCTGGCTCCGAACGGCCAGTTCTTGGTAACGAGGAACTGGTTCCTTATGAGCGAGCCTATGAGCATCACCTTGCCTCCGCCGAGAGCCTCCGGGACATAGTACATGCCGAGCGAAGGTATGAACACCAGCAGCACACAGCCGACTATCCCCGGCATCGTGAGCGGCACAGTCACTTTTCTGAATGTAGTGAAGGAGTTCGCGCCCAGATCCTTGGATGCTTCAAGCAGCGAATGATCGAGTTTTTCTATGGATGTATAGAGAGGGAGCACCGAGAACGGCAGCATCGCCGTCAGAAGACCGACTATAACGATCCCGTCGCTGTACAGCAGCTCCAGCGGTACTTCTATGGCTCCTATCTTCAGAAGGAAATTGTTGATCGGGCCGTTTGTCGCTCCGAGCAGATTGTAGCTGTAGAGCCTTACCAGAGAATTCGTCCAGTACGGTATCATTACAAGCATGATCAGCTTTGCCGCAGTCTTCGACGGCTTGCCCGCTATGTAATATGCAAGCGGATAGCCGAGGACCAGGCAGAGAACAGTCGTGAGCACCGCGAGCCTGAGAGACTTCCAGATGACTTTCAGATACAGGGGTTCCAGCATCTCTCTGTAATTGCTGAGCGTGAATGTATAGTCTATGCCTCCGTAGACATTTCGTGACATAAAACTGATCACCACCACATATATCATCGGCAGCAGCACAAAGAATATCATCCATAAAGAGACCGGTCCCGCCGTCGCTATGGCCGGAGCGTGGCGCCGTCCCCAGCTCATCCTTCTGGTCTTGATGGTTTCTTCCATGACTGGCCTCCTTACACGCCTTCCCTGATACCGTATGCGTCTTCAGGCTCCCAGTGAAGCCATATCGTATCGCCCTCACGGACATTCCTGTCCGGCTTGGTGCGGTTTATCTTTATCTCTCTGCCGTCCTTCGTAAAGGCGTACATCTTGTACTGCGAGCCTATGAAGATGACGTTTTTCACCGTCACCGGGATATCGAAGCCGGCGGCCGGTCCTGTCGAATACCCGGTGACCTCCGGCCTTACACATGCAGTGATGGCATCGCCTTCACTGAAGCCTTCAGCGTCAAGAGTCATCTCTCCTCCGTCTTCGAGCTTTGCGTGCACTGTGCTTCCGTCCACCGAATCAACGGTCCCGTCAAACAGATTGGATTCTCCGATGAAATTCGCCACGAACTTGCTGGCAGGGTGCTTGTATATCTCATCCGGCGTATCGAGCTGCTCTATCACGCCCTTCTGCAGAACTGCTATGCGGTCGCTCATGGTCATGGCTTCTTCCTGATCGTGAGTTACATACACGAAGGTTATGTTGAGCTTCTGCTGCAGTCTCTTGAGCTCTATCTGCATCTGCTTTCTCAGCTGGAGATCAAGAGCGCCGAGAGGCTCGTCAAGGAGCAGCACCTTCGGCCTGTTGATGAGAGCTCTCGCGATGGCCACTCTCTGCTTCTGTCCTCCCGAGAGCATGTCAGGCTTTCTTCCCTCAAAGCCCATCAGCTGCACGAGCCCGAGCATCTCCTTTACCCTCTCCTTTATCTCGTCCTTAGGCACCTTTGCCACTGTAAGACCGTATGCGATGTTGTCGTATATCGTCATGTGCGGGAAGAGAGCGTAGCTCTGGAACACTGTATTGACGTTCCTTTCGAAGGGCTCCTTGTCTTCAACACGGTCATTCTCGACCTTGATCATGCCGTTCGTGGCCTCTTCAAAGCCCGCTATCATGCGAAGGATAGTGGTCTTGCCGCAGCCCGACGGCCCGAGCAGAGTCAGGAATTCCCCCTGCTCGATATCCAGATACAGATCCTTTATTACATGATTGTCGCCGAAATACTTGTTGACTTTTTCGAGCTGCACTATATTTTCAGGCATTTATTCCTCCCTTTTCTGTCATTGTCCCCCAGCTTCATGCAGACTGATCTGCCGTCATCAGTATTCGAACTGGCGGTAGTATCTTCTGAACTGCAGGCTGTGCCCGGTGTTGAGCTCGTAGTGGGCGGCAAGTCTTTCGGTCGCGAGCGCCGTGAGCACCATAGGTGAACAGATCACACGGAACTTCTCGTCGATGCCTTCATACCTGTAGTCAGCGATATCCACAACCGTCAGCATGTCTGTGTGTTCCTTCGCGAACCTTTCCACGCGTTCATCGAGCGGACGGTATTCATCCACGCCCTTGAACAGGAACACCGGAACTCCGTCTTCAACAAGCTCGAGAGTGCCGTGGAAGAAATCAGCCGAAGTGACGGATTTAGTGCGCACCCACTGCATCTCCTCGAGTATGCACATGGAGAAAAGATAAGTCTCTCCCCAGAGGATGCCTGAACCGACAAAGATGTTGTAATCCTTGCGGGCATATTTCTTTGCTATGGCGGCTGCATCCGCTTCGAACTCCTCGCGGAACCTGAGCAGATTACTGTGGAGATTCTTCATCTGATCGGCCCATTCCGTGTATTCGTCGAATTCGCCTCTTCTGAACAGCAGCCTCAGTCCGAACATGAAATACATAAGGTATGAATCCTCACAGTCGCCGCATGCGTTGTAGACAGCTCTGTCGAGGAGCTTCGCAAGCGGAGTCTCCGCATCCTTGGT
>CACYHM010000262.1 GCA_902774195.1 uncultured Eubacteriales bacterium | reverse complement strand
GACAAATACATGTGGCGCTGTGCCTGCGAGCAGCTTGCCGAATGGAAGACCACGCGGCCTGAAATGTTCGTTTCGGTCAACATATCGCCTGTGGATTTCTATTTCATGGATGTACGCCTTGAGATAAACAAACTCGTCAGGGAATTCGGCGTGGAACCGTCCAGGCTGAGGCTCGAGATAACCGAAGCGGTCATGATGAGCAACATAGCGGAAAAGATACAGATGATAAACTGGCTCAAGCAGGACGGCTTCATCGTGGAGATGGACGACTTCGGATCGGGATATTCATCGCTCAACATGCTCAAGGACATGCCTGTCGATCTCATAAAACTCGACATGGCCTTCCTGCATGATTCGATGTTCAACAACAAGGCAAAGACCATCCTCAAAAGCATAGTGGGCCTCATAGACCTGCTGGGCATGGATTCGCTGGTGGAAGGAGTGGAAACAGAAGAACAGTTCATCATGATGAAGGAGATGGGCTGCATGTACTTCCAGGGATACTTCTTTGCGAAGCCGCTGTCGCTTGAGGAGTTCGAGAAATACTGCGACCACGCCGCCGCCTGAACCGGACTGCGCTGGGGAGGAGAAGGATGAAAATACTGTGTATCGGGGATTCGAATACTTACGGGTACGATCCCCGTTCTTATTTCGGATCAAGATATCCTGAAGAAGTGCGATGGACCGGACGCCTGACCGGCCATGAGGTGATCAACTGCGGAGTCAACGGAGCGACGGTCCCGCGCGACAGTTCGCGGCATGCCGGCCTGATCAGGCTGCACGAGCCGGATCTTGTAACGGTGATGCTCGGCACCAATGATCTGTGCAGCGGACTCAGCGCTGAGGAGACCGCCGGCCGGATGGATGCATTCATCGGATCGATCATGTCTTCAGGCAAAAAGATACTGCTGATCTCGCCTCCGCTCCTGCAGCCCGGCGAGTGGACCATGGACGACGAAGCGCTTGAGGAATCGCAGAGCATCGGAGAACTGTACAAAAAAACGGCATCCGTAAGAGGATGCCGCTTCGCTGACTCTGCGGAGTGGGATATCGATATAAGCTTCGACGGTGTGCACTTCTCGCCGGAGGGTCACGCCCGCTTCGCCGAAAAGCTGAATGAGATCATAAATATCATTTCATTTTAGTGATCGCGGTGCTCATGGCCGAGATATCGCCTATGAGTATCGTCCCGACGAGTTTGCCGTGATCGTAATAGTACTTCGAATATGTCTTCTTCACATCGTCCTTTATCTGTTCGGACCTGAACTTTCTGTCAGGATCCTTTCCGTTGGTGCCGAGGGCAAAAACGCTGGTGTTCATCGCCTCGATCACGAGCGAGCTGCCGATGGACCTGTACCTTATCTCCTCGCCTGCGGCGTTGGCTCCCGCTATGCGGCCTGTCTCCACAGCCTGAGCCCAGAATGCCTGAGGCTGACCGTCCACGCTGCAGCAGTCTCCCGCCGTGAATACATCAGGGACGTTCGTCCTCATGTGATCGTCGGCGAGCACCCACTTGTCCACCGCTATGCCGCTTTCCTCTGCGACAGCGGTATGCGGCCTCATGCCGGTCGACATTATCACCAGCTGAGCCTCGTATTCCGTCCCGTCATCGAGAACAACGGCGTTTTCCGTTATCTCCGCGATCTTTGCTCCCGTGACCACATCCACGCCCGCCTCGATGCAGAGTTCTTTGAGCATCTCGGATGCGGTATCGTCGAGCTGTCTCGGAAGGAGGCCGGGTGCTGTCTCGAGCACGGTCACCTCAATTCCGCCCTCCTTAAGGCCCCACGCGCCCTCAAGACCCATGACGCCGCCGCCTATGCAGACGGCTTTTGAAGCTTTGCGCTCCGCTATTATCCGCCTGACCTTCTCGGTATCCGCGATGCTCCTGACCGAAACGACATGGCCGAGATCCGCGCCTTTTATCGGCGGCACGAAGCAGTAAGCGCCGAGAGCATATATGAGCTTGTCGTATTTCATCTGTCCGCTGCTGCCGTCCGCATTGCGGATGCTGACGGTCTTTGCCGCGGTATCGACTCCGAGGACTTCGGTGCCGGAAGCGAAGTTGATCCTGTTTTCCTCATACCACTCAGGGCCCTCAATGACGAGCCCGTTGTAGTTGTCGCCGAAATCTCTGACTATGCCTTTGGTGAGCATCGGCCTGTTGTACGGGAGGTGGGACTCCTGCGTAACGATCGTGACGGTCGCTGTCTGATTGCGTTCCCTGACCGCCTCGGCTGCGCTCTTGGCTGCCGGGCCGCCGCCGATGATCACGAAGAGCTCTTCCGTATCCTTTCTGAAATCCGTGCCCTTCTTCTCCGCCGGAATGAAATTCTCAGGGCCTACTCCGCATACCGGACAGGCCACGGCGCCCTCCTCGAATTCCGCTCCGCATACGAGGCACTTGACCATGCTGCCGCTGCCTCCGGACGACGCCGGCTGTATCCTCGAAGCCAGATCTTCGGCCGAAGCCGGTTCGAAGTATTCCGGTCCGACGCTGCATACCGGGCAGGCGTCGACGCCTTCCTCGAACACAGCACCGCAGAAGGTGCACTTCACCATCCCGACCGGCTCAAAACATTCGGAGCTGACTCCGCATACCGGACATTCTTCCGTTCCCTCCGGCAGATAAGCTCCGCATATGGTGCATTTTACCTTAGCCATATATACCTCCATGTTCCAATCCATACATCAACGCTGTACCAGTACATTATCGCATGGCAGAGGCTCTGATTTGTGATAT
>CACYHM010000261.1 GCA_902774195.1 uncultured Eubacteriales bacterium | reverse complement strand
GATACCCGCGGACTGGTAGGTTATGTCACGGGCTATCCGTTCTCGCCTGAGGCCGCGAATGCTGTCGAGACAGAAGGGGTCGAACTTCTGCATACGCACTGCCCGGTCACATCGGCACTGCTCGCAAGGAGCCTTGCGGAGGCGAAAGGGCTCCCGCTCGTCATGACCTGGCATACGAAATACGACATAGACATAGCCAATGCGGTCAAAGGCAGACTGCTGCGGGAGGGCGCCATCCAGGCTCTTCTGGCAAATGTCAACGCCTGCGATGAGATATGGACTGTCAGCGAAGGCGCCGGGGAGAACCTCAGGTCGCTGGGCTACGAGGGCGATTACATCGTTATGCCCAACGGCGTGGACCTGCCGCGCGAAAAGGTCAGCGACAGGCTGGTAGCGCAGGTGACGGCCGGCTACGATATCCCGGAGGGGATACCGTGCTTTCTCTTCATAGGCCGGCTCATGTGGTACAAGGGACTCCGCATAATACTCGATGCGCTCAAAGAACTGGACGAAAAGGGCTTCGACTTCCGCATGGTATTCGTCGGCGGAGGCGGAGACGAAAAAGAAGTCAGAAAGTACAGCAGCGGGCTCGGCCTCGATGCCAAGGTCATATTCACAGGCCCGGTGAGAGAGAGGGACAGGCTCAGGGCGTGGTACAGCCGCGCGGGACTTTTTCTCTTCCCGTCGACCTTCGACACCAACGGACTGGTCGTGAGAGAAGCTGCCGCGAGTGATACGGCCTCTGTCATAATAGAGGGAAGCTGCGCGTCAGAGGGCGTGACGGACGGACGCAACGGATTCCTGATCGAAGAGAACGCGGCATCGCTTGCAGCGAAGCTGAGAGAGCTCATTGACAGGCCGGAGACAGTCAGAAAAGTAGGCGAGGGAGCAGGGAGCGAACTGTATATCTCGTGGGCAGACGCGGTCGCGAATGCGTATGAAAGATATGAAGTCGTGATAGACAACTACAAAAGCGGACTCTACGGCAGGCATGATCCGCTGAAGGGCTCGTGGATGCAGTCCCAGGGCGAACTGATGGAGATACTGGGAGACATTGAGACCGCAAGAAAGGACCTCGACACGAATCTGCGGTCAGCCCGCAACAAGGCGATAGTGGATGTCATATCCGCAGGATACGAGGCAAGAGAGAACATAAGGGAACTGAGAAATGAAGCGCTGAACGATCTTGAATCACTGCTGGATGAGGTCAGCCAGAGCTTCTGGGACGGCAGCGGATGGAGAAGGAAAGCAAAAAAGAGAGACAAAAATGAATGATCACATGGAACGGGAAAAGATCATAGTGCGCACCAGCGTCATCGGTATCGTAACCAATGTGCTGCTGGCCGGTTTCAAGGCGGCGGTCGGGCTGCTGTCGAACTCCATCGCGGTGGTGCTCGATGCGGTCAACAATCTGTCGGACGCGCTGTCTTCGATCATCACCATAATCGGAGCAAAGATAGCCGGAAGGAGGCCTGACAAGGACCACCCGCTCGGACACGGAAGGGTGGAGTACATCAGCGCCCTTATCGTAGCAGGGCTCGTGCTCTACGCCGGAATAACATCGCTGGTCGAATCGGTAAAGAAGATAATGCATCCGGTCCATGCTAACTACTCGACGGTCTCGCTGATCATCATCGCGGTCGCCGTCGTTGCTAAGATCCTGCTAGGACGCTATGTAAAGGAAAAGGGTGAGCAGACAGGGTCGGGAGCTCTGATCGCATCCGGAACGGACGCGCTTTCAGACGCCGCGCTTTCGGCTGCCGTTCTCGTAACGGCTCTTGTTTACACATTCGGGGGCATATCTCTCGAGGCATACATGGGCGTCATAATATCCGGCTTCATCATCAAGGCCGGCATAGAGATGATAAGCGATACCGTGAGCGATATACTGGGCCGGCGCGCCGATGTCGAGATGTCGAAAAAGATAAAGCAGATAGTCGTCAGCGAACCGGACGTGCTCGGAGCGTACGACCTGTTCATACATAATTACGGGCCGGACAGAGAGTATGCATCCGTCCATGTCGAACTGCCTGACAGCATGACGGTAGACAAGGTAGATGTACTCACACGGAAGCTGACTGACAGGGTGTACAGGGAGACCGGAGTCATCCTGACCGGAGTAGGCGTGTATTCGCACAACACCGATGACAGGGTCGCAAAGATCAGGGAAGATATAGAGAAGATCGTTCTTGCGCACGAGTGGGCGCTTCAGATGCACGGATTCTATCTCGATGAAGAGAAGAAGGTGATACGTTTCGATGTGGTCATGAGCTTCGACATCCCTCACAGCGAGGGCATAAAGATCATCTGTGAAGAGATCAAGGCGAAGTACCCTGACTACGAACCGCTTGTGGTTCCGGATATAGATATCTCGGACTAAAGTCCACTATTATTAATACAATGTAAATATAGAGCAAATCGCTCAAACCCCTTGAAAAACAGGGATTCAAGGCAGTCGGACTCCCGGCTGCTTTTACACTTTCATGGAGATCATTTCCCGAGCAGAGTCTGGCAGGTCAAAAGGGCTTCAAATGGTTGCATACTTTTTAACGATGAAACTAGCAAGAGGAATCACTATTCAATGTTACAATAAGTGTGTTTAGAAGAAAAAATCATAAATGCAAAGTAAATGTGAAGTGCACTTGGTAGACTTAGGGCGCTTCGAAAGCTATCGTTTATGCGGAGGGAAAAAAGGAAGCAGCAAACAGTGGCTCTTATATCAGGAAGAATCGAGAACTAAAGAACCTCAAGCA
>CACYHM010000260.1 GCA_902774195.1 uncultured Eubacteriales bacterium | reverse complement strand
TCAAAGCAATCTTGGTCGCGTCTATGATGTAGAACCGTATCTTCTTCAATGCAAGGATCCGCTTTACATCATCAGGAAGGTTTTGTTCCAGCTCCTCCGGCTTCCACTGACAGTTCAGCAGGAAGATGCCCCCTGTCCTGAGCTCGCTGACCATATCGTACTGACGGAGGAAGCTCTGGTTGTGGCAGGCCACGAACTCAGCCTTTTTTACCAGATAGCTTCCGCGTATCTGCTCACGCGAGAATCGGAGATTCGACTTGGTCACGCCGAACGATTTTTTAGCGTCGTATTCAAAGTATGCCTGCGCGTAGATGTTCGCGGCTTCCGCGAGGATGTGGACGGTGTTTTTGTTGGCGCCGACTGTTCCGTCTCCGCCCAGCCCCCAGAACTTGCAGCGGAACACCTTATCGCCGACTCCCTTGATATGCGGAGCATCGAGCGAGAGGTGCGTGACATCGTCTTTGATGCCGATCGTAAAGCCGTCTATCGGTGAATCGCTTTCGAGATTCCGGAACGTCGCGATGATCTGGTCAGGATCTGTATCCTTTGATGACAGACCGTAGCGCCCGCCGATTATCCTCATCATGCGGCCTGTTTTTATTGCTGCTGTGCAGACATCCTTATACAGCGGCTCGCCTTCGGCGCCCATCTCCTTGCAGCGGTCGAGGACTGCCACATTCTTCACGGTCTCCGGGATCGCCTCCATGAGTTTCTCCGCGGAGAACGGCCTGTAAAGATGTACCTGAACAAAACCTACTTTGCGCCCGTGAGCGTTGAGGTAATCGACCGCGAGGTGCGCCACGCCGGTGACCGAACCCATCGCGATGATGACATCCGTCGCCTCCGGGTCGCCGTAATAATTGAAGAGCCTGTAATCGCGGCCGGTCAGCTCACTGACTTTCTTCATGTATTTCTCTACGATCTCAGGCACCGCGTCATAGAAGCCGTTATTAGCCTCGCGCACCTGGAAATACACGTCAGGGTTCTGCACTGTGTTCCTGAGAACAGGGTGCTCCGGATTGAGAGCGCTTGCCTTGAAGTCATCAAGCGCGTCTTTATCGACCATATCGACGAGCGCCTGCTCGTCTATCTGCTCTATCGTCGCGACTTCGTGGCTCGTCCTGAAGCCGTCGAAGAAATGCATGAACGGGACTTTGCTCTCTATTGCTGTAAGGTGCGCCACTCCGGCAAGGTCCATTACCTCCTGGACAGAGCCCGTGCACATCATCGTGAGGCCGCACGCCCTGCAGTCCATCACGTCGCTCTGGTCGCCGAAGATGCTCATTCCGTGAGTACCGACAGTACGCGCCGCTACGTGCATCACCGCCGGGAGCCTTTCACCGGCGATCCTGTGAAGTACAGGGATCATCAGCATCAGTCCCTGGCTGGAAGTGAACGTCGTCGCGAGCGCCCCTGTCTGAAGCGCGCCGTGAACAGCTCCGATCGCACCGGCTTCACTCTGCATCTCCTGCAGCATCACAGTCTGGCCGAACATATTCTTTCTGCCGTTCGCAGACCAGACGTCTGTGTGCTCTGCCATAGGCGATGAAGGCGTGATCGGGTAGATCGCGGCGATCTCTGTGAAATTGTACGCAACGTGCGCCGCCGCCTCATTTCCATCCATGGTTACAAGTTTTTTATTTTCTTTTTCAGACATCGTATCTCTCCTCTACTCGGTCAGGCCAAGCTCTTTCGCGAACTGCTCTCTCATCTTGTATTTCAGTATTTTGCCGGCTGCGTTCATCGGGAAAGAGTCGACGAAACGGATATATTTAGGAACTTTATGACGGGCGAGCCGTCCGACGATATAGTCGTGCATCTCCTCTTCAGTAACTGATTCGCCCTCTTTTAATATAATACACGCAAGCGCTTCTTCGCCATATTTTTTATCAGGCACGCCTATCACCTGGACGTCCTGTACGGCAGGATGCGTGTAGATGAATTCTTCTATCTCTTTCGGATATATGTTCTCACCGCCGCGGATGATCATATCTTTCAGACGGCCGGTGATCCTGTAGTTACCATTCTCATCTCTGCAGGCGAGATCTCCGGAATGGAGCCAGCCATCTTCGTCGATCGTCTCGTTCGTCGCTTCAGGCATTTTATAATAGCCCTTCATCTGGTTATATCCCTTGGAGCAGAACTCGCCGTTCACTCCAGCAGGGACCTCTTCGCCTGTCTCCGGGTCGATCACCTTGCACCGTACATGCGGGAAGTCGTATCCTACTGTCTCAGTCCTGACGTCGAGCGGATCAGTCCAGGCCGACATTGTGTTGCCCGGCGCCGTCTCGGTCTGTCCGTACACGCTCACGATACCGGTCATGTTCATCTCGGAAGGATCTGCCGCGCGCTTCATCAGCTCAGGCGGGCACCCTGACCCTGCCATAATACCGGTCCTCATATATGAAAAGTCTGTCTTTCTGTAATCCGGATGGTTGAACATGGCGATGAACATCGTCGGTACGCCGTTGAAGCACGTGATCTTCTCCTGATTGATACAGGCGAGTGAAGATTTTGCCGAGAAATACGGCATCGGACATATCGTAGCGCCGTGCGTCATCGAACTCGTCATCGACAGCACCATACCGAAGCAGTGGAACATCGGCACCTGGATCATCATGCGGTCAGCAGTCGAAAGACCCATGCGGTCGCCGATGCACTTGCCGTTATTCACGACATTATAGTGTGTGAGCATGACTCCTTTCGGGAATCCTGTAGTCCCGGATGTGTACTGCATGTTGCAGACGTCGTCAGGCT
>CACYHM010000259.1 GCA_902774195.1 uncultured Eubacteriales bacterium | reverse complement strand
CGGCGGAGTGCGCGGAGCGGTGGCCGAGATCGACGAGCGAGCCCGGCTGTCGCGGCGGCGTCTGCTCTGGCAGGCTGCATAGCCGTTCCGGGCGGAGCAGAGGCGTAAAGGAGGCAGGACATGATCAGAGGAAAAACATGGAAATTCGGCGATCACGTCGATACTGACGTCATAATCCCCGCCAGATATCTCAACGCGCCCGAACCGTCCGAACTCGCGAAACACTGCATGGAAGATATCGACGAGTCCTTCGCGGGAAGCGTCAGCAAGGGAGATATCATGGTAGGCGGCTGGAATTTCGGCTGCGGCTCATCCAGAGAGCACGCGCCTATCGCCATACAGGCAAGCGGAGTATCCTGCGTCATAGCCGCCAGTTTTGCCCGCATCTTCTACAGGAACGCGATAAACATAGGTTTCCCGATACTTGAGTGTCCGGAAGCCAGCGAAGCCATAAAGGCCGGAGACATCGTTTCAGTTGACACAGAGACGGGAACGATAACGGACGAAACGACGGGAATGACCTTCAAAGCCAGGCCTTTCCCTGAATTCATAAAGAAAATAATTGAAAGCGGCGGACTGCTGCCGTATCTGAAGGATAAGGCAGAATAAAACAGGGCAGATCCGCATGTAATTGACCAATATCTAATTACAGTAAAGGAAGGCGACAATAAGTGAAATATAACATCGCGGTCATTCCGGGAGACGGGATCGGCCCGGAGATAATAGCCGATACGATCGAAGTGCTCGAAAAAGTCGGTGAAAAGTTCGGACACGAGTTCGTTTTCACTGAATATTACGCAGGCGGAGCTGCAATAGATAAGTTCGGAGAGCCTCTGCCTGAGAAGACTATTGACGGATGCCTTGCTTCCGACAGCGTGATCTTCGGAGCGGTCGGAGGTCCGGCATGGGATAATATGCCGGGAGATCTGAGACCGGAGAAGGCTCTTCTCGGACTCAGGAAAAAGCTAGGACTATTCACCAATCTGAGACCTGCTGCGATACAGCCGGCTCTCAAAGCATCCTGCATGCTCAGGCCTGATGTGGCTGCGGATGGATTCGATCTCATGATAGTAAGAGAACTGACCGGAGGCATATACTTTGGCGAAAGGGGCAGGAGCGAAGACGGAAACACAGCCTTCGATACCGAACTCTACACTGTGCCTGAGATAGAGCGTGTCGCCAGACGAGCCTTCGAGACCGCGAGAAAGCGCAGGAAACACGTGACCAGCGTGGATAAGGCCAACGTTCTCGAGTCATCCAGACTCTGGAGAGAGACGGTACACCGACTTGGCGAGACCGAATATCCGGACGTCCGCCTCGACGACATGTACGTAGACAACGCGGCCATGCAGCTCATAAGGGATCCGTCGTTCTTCGACGTCGTCGTTACTTCCAACATGTTCGGCGATATCCTGTCTGACGAGGCTTCCCAGATCACGGGATCCATAGGACTGCTGGCGTCGGCGTCCCTCGGCGAGACGCAGAGGGGCATGTACGAGCCTATACACGGCTCAGCTCCTGACATTGCCGGCACGGGACTTGCGAAGCCTATCGCGACCATACTCTCAGCCGCGATGATGCTGCGCTATTCATTCGACCTTACGGAAGAGGCCGACTGCATCGAGAACGCTGTTTCAGGCGCGCTTGCTAAAGGTTACAGGACCAAAGACATTGCCGCAGCCGGCGAAGAAGACTGGCTCAGCGGAAACGAAATGAAGGACAGGATACTGGAGCTCATCTGATGGATAAGTACGGATTCATTTTTTACAGGGACGAAGGACAGCAGGACAGCGGCTGGCATGATACGCTGGCGGTCTTCAGCGGAGGCGGCGCCGATGCGGTCAGAAAACTCGTGTCGGAGATAGCTGCCTTTGCCGCGGACTTTTCGCTGACCGGCGATGTCTGGAAACAGTGGATCACATACATGCTCATGATGCACGAGAACGCCTTTACCCTCACATGCGAGAGGAGAAAGGCCGATCAGGCGTCAGCCATGTTCAGGCTCGCCTGCATGGATCTCGCGAAGATACGCGGGATCTTCAGCATGAGCCTCGAAGACCTTGGCCGCGAGACAGGTTCGGAATACCTGACTCTTCTGTCGGATTACGGCAGCCCGTTCGAAGACGCGGCTGAATGCGGCAGCGGCAGGCGCATAAGCGAACTGAGCAGCCGGCTCGACAAGGCGGCGGATGACGCAGAATTCGCGGATATCATATCCGGATACTACGCGGAGTCGGGCGTCGGCATATTCGGACTCTACAGGGCCTTCAGGATAGGTGGAGAGGACGAGGAAGCGGATATCATGCCGGTAAAGGATACAAGGGACGTATGCTTTGACGACCTCGTCGGATATGAGGTCCAAAAGCAGGCTCTCAGGGAAAACACGGAGGCGTTCATAAGAGGGCTTCCGGCCAACAATGTTCTCCTTTACGGAGACAGCGGCACGGGAAAGTCCACGAGCATACACGCCCTGATGCACGACTACGGAGACCGCGGGCTCAGGCTCATTGAGATCTCCAAGGCGGACAGGAGCAGGCTCCCGTATGTCATGTCCGTCCTGAAAAAGCGCAATTACAGATCCGTGATCTTTCTTGACGATCTGTCGTTCGAAGAGGACGAAAGCGACTACAAGGAGCTCAAGGCCATGCTCGAAGGAGCCCTTGAATCAGGCTCGGACAGAGTGCTCATATATGCCACTTCCAACAGGCGCCATCTTGTCCGCGAGACATGGAGAGACAGGAACGACATGGAGTACAACGAAG
>CACYHM010000258.1 GCA_902774195.1 uncultured Eubacteriales bacterium | reverse complement strand
CCGGGGCGATCCCCGGCCGATCTTATTGCTGCCGTGCGCAGCAGATATCTCGCACTGAGCGTGGCAGCGAGGGAGAGATATCTGCGACGAGCTTACGGCTCTGCTTTATTTGCTGCTCATCTTTTCTTTTACATACTGCGAGAACGCCTCTGCGGCTGGCGAGAGCGATATGCTCTTCAGCTTTATCATGTAGAAGCTGCGGTCTTCTTTGAAGTCCTTTATTTCTACCGTCCTGACCCTGTCGCCGAGTGTTGATGCTATCTTTTCAGATATGATCGAAACTCCGAGCCCTGCCTCGACTGAGCGGATTATCGCGTCCATGTCGTCGACGAGGGCCGCGACATCAAACTCGTCTTTTTCGAATCCGCGAGCGAGAGCTGCCGCTTCGAATGTCTTTCTGGTAGCAGATCCGGTCTCTCTCCAGATGAAAGGATAGGAGAGGGCCTCTGAGAGATTGATGCTGCTCTTTACCTTGAATGACTTCGGAGCGATCATGACCGAGCTGTCAGTCGCGACCTTTACGCATTCTATGGAGCCGTTCGAGACGCTTTCTCCGACGAAGCCGATCTCGCCTATGCGTTCGGAGATGTTGTCCACCACGGTCTGGGTATCCGACATCGATACGTAGTACTGTATGCCGGAGTGTTCGCTTCTGAAGCCTGCCAGAAGATCAGGCAGGAAGGTGACGCCCGGGATGGATGAAGTCTGGATCTCCAGTATCCCTCCGATGTTCTCGTCCATATCGCTCAGAGCCTCGAAAGCCTGGGCTCTGGCGTTTATCATTTCGACGGCATATTTATAGAACTTCGAGCCCTGCGGAGTCATTTCAACTATCCTGCTCTTTCTGTCGAGCAGTTTGACTCCCAGTTCCTTCTCGAGATTTCTGATGTGGGTACTGATGGTGGGCTGTGTGAAGAAGGTCGCGTCCGCGGCCTTGCTGAAGCTTTTATATCTTACTACATTGACAAAAGCCTCGATCTGCTTGAAATCCATTGATCCTCCTAATCCATGCCGAGAAGCTGCACTCTGGACAGCCCCGGCGAGTCTGTTATTTCCCTCAACATCTGGTCGAGTTTTTTAGGATCCTCTCCAAGTTCGAGCGTGATGACCACGTTTGCTTTGGAGTCTACGGGAGGATTCTGGGTTATGGTCCATACGCTGTATCCGTAGTGCGAGATGATGTTCAGTACGGAAGAAAGGGTACCGACGCTGTGCTTCATCATCATGGAGATGATGGCGTGACGGCCCATAGAGACTGTGCTTATATCTCTTACCATATCCCTGTACTTATAGAAGGTGCTGCGGGATATGCCGACCATCTTGACGGCTTCGCTTACATCAGCGGCCTTGCCCTCGTCCAGCAGTTCTTTGGCGAGAGAGACCTTCTCACAATATGACGGCAGGAGTGCCTTGTCTACGATCAGGTATTTTCCTTCCATGTGATTCTACCTTTATTCAGTGCATTTTTCAATAACGTACGCCTTCATGTCAGCGATGTCGATGACATCGTCGTGGACCACAGGCTTATCGAAAATGCCGGCAAGTCCTGACGGCACCGGAGCGCCTGTGATATCCCTGACTCTCTTCATGTTGCCCTCGTCGGAGCCCGTAAGCTCTTCGCCCAGCGCCTCGAGCACGGCGGCTGAGAACTTGTACGGCGACGCTGTCGACAGCACGACTGCCGCCGCGGCATCGCTTTTGGCAGCATCGCTTCCGGATCTGTACTTTTCCATGCATGACCAGGCGATGGACGTATGAGTGTCCATAAGGTAATGGCTGCGTCCGAATACGTTCCTTATTGCAGCGGCGCCTTCGACGTCATCGGCGAACACTCCCGTGAACACCTTCTGTATCTCAGCGAGTTCACTGCCGGTGATACGGTATTCGCCTGTCTCTTCGAGCTGCTTCATGTACGAGAGGGTGTGTTCAGGCCCGCATACGTAGTAGAGCAGCCTCTCGAGATTGCTCGAAACGAGTATGTCCATGGAAGGCGAGGTGGTCTTGTAGAACTCGCGCTTCCTGTCATAGTGTCCTGTCTGCAGGAAATCCGTGAGGACGTCGTTCCTGTTCGATGCGCATACGAGTCTGCCCACCGGAAGACCCATCTTGAGCGCGAAGTAACCGGCCATGATGTCTCCGAAGTTGCCTGTAGGAACCACGAAATCCACCTTGTCTCCGTCGCTGATGGCTCCCTTTTCGAGGAGCTGGGCGTAGGCCGAGAAATAATAGACTATCTGAGGAACGAGCCTTCCGATGTTGATCGAGTTGGCGCTCGAAAGCGAGACTCCGCTGACAGGATGAGGGATCTCTCTGAAGAGCTTCTTGACTCCTGTCTGGGCGTCGTCGAAATTGCCTCTTATCGCACAGGCCGTCACATTGGATCCCGCAGCGGTGACCATCTGCAGCCTCTGTGTATCGGATACTCCTCCGTGAGGGTAGAAGACGATGATGCCTGTTCCCGGTACATCCGAGAAGCCTGCTATGGCAGCGCTTCCGGTATCGCCTGATGTGGCGGTGAGTATCATAATGTCGTCTGTGAAGCCGTTCATCTCCCTGGCGGCTGTCAGCAGGTTAGGAAGGGCGGAAAGAGCCACATCCTTGAACGCCGAGGTAGGTGTCAGCAGGTTAGGAAGGGCGGAAAGAGCCACATCCTTGAACGCCGAGGTAGGGCCGTGGTAACGCTCGAGCACGAATGCCTCGCCTTTGCTTCCGCTTACCTTTACAACAGGTGTGATCTCCGGAGCTGTGAACTTGCCTTCGTAGCTTCTTTCGACCAGTTCGTCGATCTTATCCGTGCCGTAATCGCCGAAGAAGACCTTCCATACGGTCTTCGCCATGTCGCGGAATCCGCCCTTTATGGCGTCGTGGTAATCGATCTTTATATCATCGAGCTTCTCAGGCACATACAGGCCTCCGCCTGAAGCCTGTCCGTCGAGGACGGCTTTGCCCGAACTGACTCTGATCTCTGCGTTTCTGGTGCTTACATAGTCGATCATGGATATTCCTTTATCTTTCTCCGTAATTGCAGTATTGTGTTATAATCGTTCGTGATTGGCGTAAATTGTTGAAAAAACGCCGTTGTTATGATACAGTAATCGCGTTTGAAAGACAAGTGTTTTTATTTCGCGTACAGAGAGGCGGGCAGGCAAAGGCGCCCGCAGGCAGAGGAAAACAAGGATGAAGATAGCTATTCTGGGATTCGGCACCGTCGGAAGCGGAGCATACGAAGAAGCGAAGATCGCAGGCGGTATCGAGGTGAAGAGGATACTCGCAAGACACGGCAGGGAAGGATACGGGCATCTTGACAGCATCATCACGCCGGATATCGATGTCATAGCGAATGATCCTGAGATAGGACTCGTGATTGAGTCGATGGGCGGCATCGAGCCGGCAAGGGAGTACGTGCTCAAATGCCTCAGAGCAGGCAAGCACGTAGTGACGCCGAACAAGAATCTCATAAGCGCCTGCTATGCTGAACTTATGAGCGAGGCCGAAAAGAACGGAGTGAAGCTCAGGTTCACGTCTGCTGTAGGCGGCGGCATACCGTGGCTGTACAATCTGCTCAGGACTAAAAGGGCGGACAGCATCACATCTGTCAGGGGCATAGTCAACGGCACCTGCAACTACATACTCGACGCCATGTACGACAAGGGGGCGGACTTCGCTGCGATGCTCAAAAACGCTCAGGAGCTCGGATATGCAGAGGCTGATCCTTCTTCGGACATCGAGGGCACGGACACCCTGAGAAAAACGGTGATCAGCACGAACCTCGCGTTCGACGCGGCGGTCACAGAAGACGACGTGCCGTGCTACGGCATCGACACCATCAAGGCCTGCGACGTAGCGTATCTAAAAGAGAAGGGCCTTGTCTGCAAGCTCATGATGAGCGCTGTGAAGAAAGACGGAAAGATAGAGGTCAGCGTAGAGCCGGCGGCATTCGGAAAGGACTCGCTCGAGGCAAATGTAAAGAC
>CACYHM010000257.1 GCA_902774195.1 uncultured Eubacteriales bacterium | reverse complement strand
TTCGGTTTCTTCAATGACCGTGTGGCCGCGATGCGCCTCGAGGACATCCGGAAGATCCCGAGCAAGATCGGCATTGCCGGAGGCAAGAGAAAGGCGGAAGCGGTGATAGGCGCCATACGCGGAGGCTACCTCAATATACTCATCACCGACAACGAATGCGCCAAGCGCCTGATCGAGCTTGCAGAAAAAGCAGAGAAACAAACGAAATAAGCAAATTAGCGAAAAATCAGAATGGCCAGGGGGCAGACCCCCCTGGCCATTTTTGTAATTATGCTGCCGCGCGCAGCTGTCTTTTATCTACTGAGCCTTTGTGCCGAACACTTTGTAGTAATGTTCGAGGCACTCGTTCATTCCTTTTTTGAGGTTCTTCAGCACCTTGAAGTAGTCCTTGCTGTCCCCGTCCTCAAGAGCCTTCATGGCGGCAAGGTAAAGGTCGGTGTAGATGTTGACCTTGCAGATGCCTTCTTTCGCGCAGCGGCTGAGGTTGTCGTCTCCGGAGCCCGATCCGCCGTGGAGCACGAGCGGCACGTTCGTGGCCTGACGGATAGCAGCGAGAGAATCAAAGCTTATCTCAGGGATAGCCTTGGCCTTGTAGACGCCGTGAGCCGTGCCGATCGAGATCGCCAGGGAATCGCAGCCGGACTTGGCGGCGAACTCAGAGGCTTCCTCAGCTGTCGTGTACATGGTCTCGGTATCGTTCTCGTCGAAATTGCTGGCGACGTGGCCGATCTCTGCCTCGACTGTGACGCCGCGGGCATGAGCGTATTCTACGACCTTGCTCGTCGTTGCGACGTTCTCATCGAAGCTCTTCATGGAGGCGTCGATCATGACGGATGTGAATCCGAGATCGATGGCCTTTTTGCATGTCTCGAAGCTTTCGCCGTGATCGAGGTGGAGCACTACCGGAACGCTTGCCTCTTCGGCATATTTTCTGCCGACCAGAGCCGCATCCTCGAGGCTGATGTTGTCTCCCAGATGGCTCTCTGCGATACCTACTATCAGAGGCAGTCCGAGCTTCTCGGCGAGGGAGATGTGGTTCTTGATGCTCTCCATGTCGAGCACGTTGGCTGACGGAACGGCGTAATGGCCTTCCTGAGCTTTCTTAAACATTTCTTTTGAGTTTACGAGCATTTCAGTATCCTCCCTGTCTTATTCTCCCATGATGACGACTCTGCATTTTCTCGGACGCTCTCTGGTCCTGTCAAAGTCTACGAAGTATACATATCCTGTTGTGCCTACCGCGAGCTTGCCTCCGGCGATCTCCAGCGTTGCGCTGTTGCCGAGAAGTGTGGCCTTCATGTGCGCGTCGCAGTTGAGAAGGGCCGTCTTGTCTCCGCCCGGAAGGTATGCTTCTGCATCCGGCCATGAAGCTACGTCGGCGTAGTGTTCAGGACCCGGGTACATATAAGGGCCTGCAGGAGGGATCTCGGTCTGATCCGGAATGATCTTTGCCAGTGCGGCATTGAGGTCGACCTGGAGGAATTCCGTGCCGTCCTCTGTCGTGTCGTGCACGAACTCCTCAAAGAAGACGGAGCATGTAGTGTGCGGAGAGATGATCGTGACGATGCCTTCCTGCACGCCGCTGTTTGTGATGGCCTTCTTTACTTCAGGGGTGATGTTGATAAAAGTCGGTGTCCCGCCGTGGGACTTCAGGTCAATCTGCTCTTTGTAGATCTTCATTATTTTCCCTCTCTTTCCTTATATGCTTTAACGATGGCTTCCGCCATTTCCTGCACGCGCACGGCAGGCGACGGAGCGTTCAGTATGCCGGATGTGGCGCCTGTGCCGTCAGCGCCGAGACGTACGACGTTGTAGCAGTCATCAGCTGTGACGACGCCGGACGCGATCATCACCAGCACATTCGGGTTCACTTTATGGAGCGCGGCCACGGTCTCTGTCACATAGGAGTCGTCTGCTGTTTTGCCTGTTCCGATCAGATCGGTAGGCTCTGCCAGAACGATGTCAGGATCGAGGCAGGCAACGGCGGCAGCTTCCTTTGTGCTGTCGGCGCATACTACCGTGATCATCTCAAGCTCTTTGGCGCGGTCGACGCATGCGCTGAGCTCAGCGACGGTCTTCGGATTCTCGGCGTGGTTGAGGAATACAGCGTCGGCTCCGGCTTCCTTGAGTGATTCCGGAAGGACGTGGCCCATACCGCGGCCCGGTGTCAGCGGATCGAAAGACTGTGCGCAGACCACCACGTACTTTGTGTTTTCTCTGATAAGGCGGATATCTGCATACGGGCAGGTGAAGAAGATCTGAAGGCCGGTCTCGGCAGCTGTTTTGTCAGCAGCCAGCGCAAGCTCCAGGCTCTTCTGCCCGTAGAGATAGGATTTCGGATTGACGATCAGAAAAGGTCTTTCGGCTTTAACCATGGTTGTGTGCTCCTTTCATTTATATATCGGTAGAAATCGATTGCATATCTGACAGGGACATCATATTTCAGATTTATACATATGTCAAGAACATTTGCGTCGATAATTGTGTAAATACGGGCCTTTGGACCGCACCATTGAAACAATTATTCAAGTAATGTGCATCTGCGGCTGTTGCTGACGCAATTGCGTCGGAGCAGATACCGGAATGCACGATTAAACCAAATGGTCAGAACATATTTGCTTGATATTGTGCATGAGAATAGATACAATATTTACATTGATGATAATGGGAAAACCTTATCGTACCGGAGGGATCAGATGAAACTCAGCGGAATATCCGTCGCGCTCCTGATACTGCTGCTTTTGCTCATAATGCAGTCAATAGGCGGTTACCTGC
>CACYHM010000256.1 GCA_902774195.1 uncultured Eubacteriales bacterium | reverse complement strand
CCGCCGCTTTTTCCGCATGCCGCCAGCGCGAACACCATCACGGCAGCAAGCCCGATGATAAGCATCTTCTTTTTCATGATACGGCTCCTTTCGTCTTCGCGTGTCCCTTCCCTTTATCTACTTGCCGAACCCGCAGTTCGGGTAAGTACATACATCGCAGCTGAGGCATAGGCCGCCCTCTCCCATCCTGTCTATAGTCTCCTTGTCTATGATCTCTCCCGTCATGATCCTCGGCAGCACCAGATCGAAGATCGTCCTCTTCGAGTACATCACGCAGCCGGGAAGTCCCATAACAGGTATCTTTCTGTCGCCGTAATACGCGAGCATGAACATCGCGCCAGGCAGCACCGGCGCTCCGTACGCGACAGCATCCCCGCAGACGTTTCTTATTGCAAGAGGTGTCCTGTCATCCGGATCGACGCTCATGCCCCCGGTGCAGACTATGAGCTCGCATCCGTCCTCTATCTGCTGCCTTATGTGTTTTTCGATGTTTTCGCTCTTATCGTCACTGACGGACTGGTTTATGATCTCCGCTCCATATTCTTCGAGCTTAGCTCTGACGACCGGAGTGAATTCGTCTTTGATGCGGCCGTAGAAGACCTCATTGCCGGTGGTGACTATTCCTGCTTTCAGATGGATATACGGTTCGACCCACATGATCGGCTCATCACCGGCCGCGGACCTGACATTCTCCATCTTTTCCTTTTCGATCACGAGCGGGATTATGCGCGTTCCGGCAAGCTTGTCGCCCTTCCTGACCGGGAAATCCCCGTGGCGCGAGGCTATCATCATCTGTCCGAATGAATTGACAGCGTAAAGCTTTTCTCTGTCTATCCGGAGCACCCCGTCGCATTCCGCAGAGAGCTCTATCTTGCCCTCTTTGACATTCCCGCGGCTCATGTTCGCTCCTTTGCAGATGGCGCAGAGCACTTCGGCAGCCTCATTCTCGTGCATCATGTTACCGTCGTTCTCCCACACATAGATGTGGTCCTTGCCGAGCGAGAGAAGAACAGGTATGTCTTCTTCTGTTATTATGTGTCCTTTTCTGAATCTGGCATCCTTCGTGACGCCTCTGATTATCTGAGTGATGTCGTGGCAAATGACCTGTCCGACGGCATCTTCTGTCTTTATCAGCTTCATTGTCCTGTATCCTCGTATATGATTTAGCGCTTTAACGGTCAATACTTAAAACCGTTGTATTATTATAACGCGAAAAAGCGTGCCGAAACAATGAAAAACACCCCTTTTCAGGGATGTTTTTTGATTTTAATGCTAAAATGGTTTTAGTCTTATTCCGTTGTCAAAGCTGCGCATACCAGCGGGACGGCCGTTTTCAGATAATCATCATCCACGCGGAACGCAGGGTCGTGCCACGGCGCGTTATCCCTGCCCGGCGTGCCGCTCCCGGCCCAGTAGAAGAATGCCGGTATCTCTTTGCCGTATACAGCGAAATCCTCTGAAGCGAGACTCGGAGCACTGTCTGTCACATGCTCTTTGCCCGCCGCAGCCTCGGCCGCTATGAGGGCGATATCGCAGAGCTCTTCGGGATTGTCCACAGCAGGCACCATGCGCGTGATCCTGGTGCTGCACCTGCACTCGTAGGCTTCAGCGATGCTGCCGGCGAGTCTCCTGACTCTTTCTTCCATGTGTTTATGTGTATCGTGGTCAAACGATCTTATATACCCCGTGATGACCGCATCTGAGGGTACGGCTACGTCAGCTTCGCCCGCATTTATACTGTTGACCGTGCATATGACCGGTTTGAACGGATCCGTATTCCGGCTCACTACTGTCTGGATACCGCTCACAAATGAGGCGGCGGCAACTATCGGATCCACGCATTTATGCGGCAGCGATCCGTGTCCGGCGACACCCGTATATGTGACGCTGAAAACGCTCTTTTCGGACATCAGAGGGCCCTTGTGCACCACTATGTCTCCGCACGGCACCTCCGGTCTGTTGTGTATGCCGAAGATGCGGACCGGTCTCTGCGGCACTTTTTCGAGCAGGCCGTGTTCGAGCATGGCCTTAGCTCCCCGCGTGCCCTCCTCTGCAGGCTGGAACACGAAGAGCAAATTGTACGGCATTCCCTGAGCAGGGGTTCCGGCCACATGGCCTCTCAGACCGCAAAGGTAGTGCACAGCGCCGAGCAGCGATGCGGTATGAGCGTCATGGCCGCAGAGATGGAGCGGGCCCTTCTCAGTCGGGACAGCATCGATATCCGCCCTGAAAGCCACGGTCTCATCGCATCCGGCGTCGAGCCAGTAGACCGCACCGGTCTCCATGCCGAGTTCGATCTCTCTGACAGGATAAGCCTTGCAGAACTCCTTTATATACGCGGTAGTCTCATGTTCTTCGAATGCCCTTTCAGGCATCTCGTGAAGGACCTTGCGGTATTGCTCCGCAAGGTCGATCGATCTTTCCATCATTTCATTATCGAATAATATATCACTCATTTTACTGTATGAATCCCGATCCTTTTTCCGATACTCTGAAAAGCCCTCTCGGCGTCACTCTGAGCTCAGGTATTACCGTGAGCGCCATGAATGAAAGCGTGATGAACGGGTCGAAATCCTTCGATACTCCCATGCTGTACGCTTTTTCCTTCATGCCTCTGAGCTTTTCGTTGACCTCTTCGAAGTGAACATCCGTCATGAGTCCCATGATCGGAAGCGGCAGAGTATCGAAGACCTTGCCGTCCTCTACCACGGTATAGCCTCCCTGGACGCGTGCGATCTCGTTGACAGCAACGGCGATATCATGATCGTTGTCGCCAATGACTATGATATTGTGCGAAT
>CACYHM010000255.1 GCA_902774195.1 uncultured Eubacteriales bacterium | reverse complement strand
ACGAGGTCGAGCTGCGCGAGGATCACAGAGTGCCTGAGCTCGCGGACTTCGTCCAGCGAGATCGAGCCTTCCCTGAGCCTGGTCAGTGCATCGGTGTAGACAGCGTAGTAAGCATCATATGAAGCCTTCGTGTAATCCGACTTTTTGACATAATTGTTCATCTGCATCAGCACCGCGATCGCGTTGTCTATTGCGTCGACCGGAGCATCGTCATCCTCCTCCTGACCGCCTATGACCGTCACCTCGAATGAGGTTCTTATATCGGATATGTAGTCATACACTGTTACCGTGGTGGTTCCGGGGCTTACCGGATAAAGCTCTCCGGCCGGTCCCGCTACCACGATGCTCTCATCTTCCGCTTCATAGAATATCGCATCACTCTGAACGGGGCCTTCCTCCGGGATCAGCTTGTACGGGTTGAAGCCGTAGCTTCCCATCTCGATCGTGACCTGATCGTTCTCGACCTCGATGTCAGTCGGTCTTTTCAGAGTCGTTTCTTTCGGGTCATATATGTTCAGCACATATGACACCGACTCACCCGATGTGAGCGTGCCCGTTATCGTCACCTTGCCTGTATTCAGCATGGTGACTTTGCCTTTTTTATCGACCGTCGCCTTCTCTTCATTAGAAGATGTCCAGGTGACTCTCTTGTCGACAGCATCCGTCGGAAGTACAGCGAATACCGGATAATATGCCCCTTCTGTGATATCCGCCCAGATCACATTTCCTCTTACAAATATCGCTTCTGCCTTTGACGCTGATTCTTCCTCGACATATCGCGCATAGATTTTCATGTCCTCTTCAACTTCTATAGCGTCCTCGTCAATCGACAGTTTTTCTCCGCCTTCAGGCTTGGTATACCAGCCTTCGAAGACATATCCGTCCTTATCCGGTGCTTCCGGAGTATCGGCGAGCGAGAGCATTCCTTTTGTGTGCACTGTTTTGATCACATTTCCGTCCGCGATGAACGTGACCTTTTTCGTGATCGAGCTCAGCGAATCTATGTTGTCGTTGATCCAGAGCTGTCTTGCAGCCACCCATTCTTTAAGCTGGTCGACTTCGTCACTATACGGACGGGTCGGATCCGTCGCGAAAATGTCGCTGAATTCGCCTTCATCGTCAAATTCTTCATCTCCGTAGTATCCGTACTTCTCGTGATCATATCGCTCTGATATCTTCGTCTGCTCGTAGTACTGATCGAGGATCCCGCCCTCTTTGACGATCTCAGTCAGAAGAGGGTCGATATCGTTCCAGCGGTCGACAAGCGCGCCGTTGAACACCGGGTCGCCGAGCATATGGTCGAACCAGGGCATCGACGTATAATCGAAACCTGTTACCACCGGCTCACCCTTTTTCTCCAGGTCGCCCCACGCTACATAGTCGAAGTCCCAGAGCGGGCCCCAGAACAGCTTGCCGTTGCGCTTCTTGTAGAGATATGTGCTGTCGGTAGCGTAAGCATCCCCGTTCCTGGAAAGCTCCTGGACCCACCAGTAGTCCACTGCCGAGTCAAAATCAAGATACTCAGTGTAGCTCTTGCCTTCGCTGTTCTTGAACCCTTCTCCGAATATCGCGTCTTCAGTATCCTGCACATATCCGCGGATATAGTCGGTCTGTTCCTGATTCTCGTAATCCACAAAGTTCGGGGTCTCATTCAGGAAAGCAACGTCCCGCTTCGTCTTGAAAACACTTCTTTCATCTTCATCGTCATAAGGACACATCCTGAGAAGATATCCGCCTGAGATCTCGGGCAGTGTCTTCATGCTCTTTTTGAGTTTGTCGATCTCGATCCTCGAATCACCGACACGGACGTGTTCGCACAGGAGATAGCTCCCGTAATACTCTCCGTTCATCACGACGTCGACCGGTATACACTGCGGAGTGAAATCCATTCCCATCGCAGCGCCAAGCCAGTATGTCATCCTGTTTCTGAGCAGGCTGTTGTCATACCGATTCGCAAGCAGCACCCAGTGCGCGTTCGCTCCCATGCCGAAGAGATCGACATCGTCGGCAGCAAGTTTGAATCTATATGCTTTCTTGTCGGCGCCCCATGTGGAATTGCCGCGTCCGCGGATGTATTCGAGGTCTACCGAAAAATCGTTCGTCGCAGATTCTTCGTACTCACTCTTATATCCTTCCGGAACTTTGATATCGATATGTCCTCCGTAGCAGCGGACACTGTGGTCTTCACTTGCGTTCATCTCTTCGACAGTTCCCGCATTGCTGCCGGTGCCCTCGCCGATATCATTGAAATACAATGTCGGTATGCCGGAGTCTTCCACGAATTCGATCTCTCTGAGCAGGATGCTGGCATCCTGGTCATCGCTCTTTCCTGTGATATCGAATCCGATCGAGACTTTATGCTCTCCGATTATGTCTTTGTCATATATATAGAAAGAAGACAGGTCGCCGGTATTCCAGCCTCCGCTCTTGGTCCTGTTGTCGAGAGAGACCGTGCAGACCGGCTCGGTCTCATCATCAAGATATATCAGAGCGTCTGCAAGAATGCCTCTTTCCGCAACGCCCCTCATGCTGATCCTGGTGACCGGGTTTCCTGTGAAGTCGAACTTGCTTGCGATCTCCACCCTCCCGTTCCTCAGTTCGGATACCGGTCCCTTGATCAGGGCGCCGTAGCCGTGAGGCTCTTTGCTTACTGCGATCCCATCCATACCTTCTTTCAGGACCAGCGCGTTCTGATCAGCCAGCCCCGCAAAGTCCACCGTCATGTACGGTTCTTCGATTTTCTCCGGAGGCTGCGCTTCACCGCCGTCTTCGCCTGCGGCAAAAGCAGCCTGCGGCATG
>CACYHM010000254.1 GCA_902774195.1 uncultured Eubacteriales bacterium | reverse complement strand
TTGGTGACCCATCGGAGATTCGAACTCCGGACACCTTGATTAAAAGTCAAGTGCTCTGCCGACTGAGCTAATGGGTCGCAATTGGCTGGGGTAGCAGGACTCGAACCTACGAATGACAGAGTCAAAGTCTGTTGCCTTACCGCTTGGCTATACCCCATCAGCACGAGACCGGCAAAAAATAAAGTGGTGAGCCCACAGGGATTCGAACCCCGGACACACGGCTTAGAAGGCCGTTGCTCTATCCAACTGAGCTATGGACCCACGATCTGCCCAAATCGCTATTTTGACAAAAAATTGGAGCGGATGATGAGAATCGAACTCACGCTATCAGCTTGGAAGGCTGAAGTTCTACCATTGAACTACATCCGCATAAGTGGAGCGGAAGACGAGATTCGAACTCGCGACCCTCGCCTTGGCAAGGCGATGCTCTACCCCTGAGCCACTTCCGCATGTTTAAAAAATCTTGGTCGAGGGGGATGGATTCGAACCATCGAAAGCAGTGCTAACGGATTTACAGTCCGCCCCCTTTGGCCACTCGGGAACCCCTCGAAAAATCATGGAGCTGATGGAGGGAATCGAACCCCCAACCTGCTGATTACAAATCAGCTGCTCTACCGTTGAGCCACATCAGCATATTGGCGACCGGGAACGGGCTCGAACCGTCGACCTCCAGCGTGACAGGCTGGCATTCTAACCAGCTGAACTACCCGGCCAAATATGTGAAGGTGCTGCCGTCTTTATGACGCTCGATTATAGTAACACGATTGGCAACCCGTGTCAAATGATTTTGATTATTTTTTCAAAAGTACTCTCAGACTATTTTTAAACCTGCAGAAGATACTTCGCTTCCGCCCTCTCCGCTCCTGTCAGAACGGCCTTTCCTCCGGTAAGATCCGCCATAAGAGACCTTATCCTTGCTTCATCTTCGGACGGGCATCTAATCACTGCGCTCACAGTGTCTGTATATGTTATGTCCCCTATATCGAAACCGCTGTCGCCTGCCAGATTCTGTATCCTGTTAAGATAAGTGTAGTCGAATGAGTACGAGAGTATTGCGCTCTCTCTTACCTCGCATATGCCGGCTTTTTCGATTGCAAGCTTTGCCGCGTGGGTATACGCCCTTGCGAGCCCTCCGGTCCCGAGCTTGATCCCGCCGAAGTACCTCGTTATCACGAGGACGATATTCGTAAGGTCTTCGGACGTTATGAGCTTAAGTACCGGCATGCCGGATGTGCCGGACGGTTCTCCGTCATCACTTGCCCACTGGTGTTCCTTGCCTGCTCCGCATACAAAAGCAGGCACATTATGAGTCGCGTCTTTATACCGCTCTTTGATCTCAGCTGCAAAAAGCCTTGCCTCTTCCGGCGTCGCGGCCGGAGAGGCGTGAGCGATGAAGCGCGACCTTTCGATGACGTATTCGGCTTCTGCATATTCATATATCGATCTGTAGAGGTTCATAAAGGCCCCTTATTTCCCCTCTGAGCACCGAAAAGCCGTCAGAGGATGTATTTATCGACGTCGACTTCCCTGATCTTTTCGCCGAGTTTTTCGAGCACGTACTCTCTGTCGATGACAACATCAGAAGCTTCAGGGTCAGGCAGATTATACGAGATGTCCTCGAGCAGGATCTCGAGTATGGTGTGCAGCCTTCTGGCGCCGATGTTCTCGGTCTCTTCGTTCATCAGATACGCAAGGTTGGCTATCTCGTCTATCGCATCGTCGGTGAAGTCGACCTTCACGCCTTCTGTTTCCAGAAGAGCCTTCTGCTGCTTTGTCACGGCATTCTCCGGCACAGTCAGGATCTTTTTGAAGTCATCCCTGTCAAGGTTCTTCAGCTCGACGTTGATCGGGAACCTTCCCTGAAGCTCCGGAATGAGATCTCCCGGCTTTGATACATGGAAGGCGCCGGCTCCGATAAAGAGCATATGATCCGTCTTTACAGGACCGTACTTCGTGTTTACGACGCTTCCTTCAACTATAGGCAGGATGTCTCTCTGGACTCCCTCTCTCGATACGTCTGCGCCCGATCTCATGCTGCTTCCTGAAGCGATCTTGTCGATCTCATCTATGAAGATGATGCCGTTCTGTTCGGCGTTCTCTAAAGCCTCATCGGTCACCTGGTCCATGTCGATCATCTTCTGGGCTTCCTGTTCTCTGAGGATACGCCTTGCATCGCTTACCTTGCATTTCTTTTTCTTGGTCTTTTTTGGCAGCATGCTGTCGAATATGTTGCCGATGGCGATCATGCTCTCGTTCTGGTTGTCGAGCTGATTGGTCTTCGGCACGTCATCGACTTCGATCTCTATGATCTGGTCTTCGAGCAGCCCGGCTTTGAGCTGTTCCCTGACCTGGTCTCTCGCCATCTTAATGTCGGCGTACTCCTTGCTCGACTCGTATTCCTTCTGCTTGTTCTCTTCGTATTCCTGTTTCTGTGTCTTGTATCCTAGATTTGTGAAGATATTTCCGAGCTGTGCTCCTCCCTGATTCTCGCTCTTCGGCGAAGGGATGATGGACTTTACGATTATATCCTCTGCTATGACGTTCGCCATCTCTGCGTTCTCGTCCATCCTCTTCTGCTTGCTGAGTCTCATTGACGCCTCGACTAGATCTCTGATCATGGAATCGACATCGCGCCCGACATATCCCACTTCCGTGAACTTTGTGGCTTCTACCTTCACAAAAGGCGCATCCATGAGCTTAGCGAGCCTTCTTGCGATCTCTGTCTTACCTACTCCGGTAGGCCCCATCATAAGGATGTTCTTGGGTGATATTTCCTCCCTCATTTCTTCCGGGAGTCTGCTTCTT
>CACYHM010000253.1 GCA_902774195.1 uncultured Eubacteriales bacterium | reverse complement strand
ACCTTGATCTTCAGGCTCTTCTCTATCCGGGAAGGATCAAGAAGAATGAAGATCGTATGATCCCGGACTATTATTTATTGCACAATGTAATTACCGAAAATTGCAGAGCCTAATGGAGAAAGTTGCATCTCCAAAACGGAGAAAGTTGCAAGGATCATATGATTCATCAGGCTATGAAAATCCATTGCAGACATATCTTCCAAATTGTAACCTTATGTTATTGAAGCCAAACAATGACATAAGGAGGAAGGAGTATGTTAACAATGGATCAGATACATCATATCAGAGCATTGTATTATGAGCAAGGATACAATATATCTGAAATTGCAAAGGCTACAAACCGCGATTGGAAGACTGTAGCAAAGTACATTGACATCACAGACTTCAATGAGCCGCAGCCGGTTCCTGCATCAGAGCGAAAGTTCTGTCCGAAGCTGGATCCGTACAAAGCGATCATTGACAGCTGGCTTGAGGAGGATCGGAATCATCCCCGCAAGCAACGCCATACCGCCAGGAAGGTCTTCAATAGACTCACGAAGGAAGTCCCCGGTTTCGACTGTTCCTATCGGTTGGTCGCCGAATATGTCAGATGCCAAAAGGAGGCTCTGAATCTCAAACGTAACGAAGGGTTCCTTCCGTTGGAGCACCATCCGGGCGAGGCACAGGCGGATTTCGGATCAGCTGAGTTCTATGAACACGGGAAGCTCATTTCAGGGAAATACCTGGTATTGTCGTTTCCCTGGAGCAACGCCGGATACCTGCAGCTGTTTTACGGCGAGAACATCGAATGCCTTCTGGAAGGTCTGGATGCGATCTTCCGACACATCGGCGGTGTACCTCATGAGGTCTGGTTCGACAACGCCTCATCAATGGTGAAGAACGTCATCAAAGGCGGAGGCCGTGAACTGACGGAACGTTTTTCAAGGTTCAAGGAGCACTATGGTTTCAAGGCCATATTCATGAATCCTAATGAAGGTCATGAAAAAGGCAATGTCGAGAACAAGGTCGGATATGGCAGAAGGAATTACCTCGTACCGGTACCCAGATTTGAGAACCTCATGTTCTACAACACACAGCTTCTGGATGAACTTGACGGCGATCAGGACCGAATGCATTACTACAAACCGGCGAAGATCTCCGAATTGTTCGAAGCGGATAAGGCGGCGCTTCTGCCTCTGCCATCGGTCTTCTTCGATACCAGCAGGCTCGTCACCGGGCTTAAAACTGACGGATATGGACGCTTTACACTGGATAACGGCAAGCATGAGTATTCGTCAGCTCCGAAATATGCACTTGGGACTGTGAATGTGAGGCTTTCCGCCTCATTCATAACAGTCCTTGACGATAACTACCGTGAGATAGCGATCCATCGCAGGCTGTATGGTGATGAACATCAGTCCAGCATGGAATGGATCCCATACCTCGAGTATATATCCAGACATCCGCGTTCGCTCAAGAACACCGGTATCTACGATATGATGCCTCAGTCGATGCAGAGCTATCTCAACAACTGCACCGGCAGTGAAAAGAAAGATGTCCTGCATGTGCTGTGCGAGCTCACGGAGCGAACAGGCTTCGACAGTGCAATACATACTGTGGATCAGGCGATCCAGTATGAAGCGCATGATCCGGACAGCCTAAAGAGCCTGTACAACAGCCTTTACTCCGAGGTGCCTCAGCTGCCGCCGCTCACGGACCACAATGAGGTCCCTGAGGTCATATCAATGCCGGTCCACCTGGAGGACTACGACCGTTTCCTCAGGAGAGGTGGTGGTCTGAATGTATGAACAGTATCATGCAGAGCTTGTCGCATTTTGCAAAAGGCTCAAGATAGCTGCCGCGATGGTCGATCGTGCCGAGACCACGGAAGGCGAAACGCATATCGAGTTTCTCTACAATCTCTTCAGGAGAGAGATCGAGATACGCGACAAAGCGCACATTGACAACCTGATCAAAGATGCCAAATTCCCGGTGGAGTACTCATTCAGCCAATTCCGGACGGATGAGGTCGAATTCCCGGAGGAATGCTCCCTGGAAACGCTCGAATCGCTTCAGTTCCTGCGCGAACACAAGAACATCATCATGTATGGCGGGACTGGTACCGGCAAGACGATGCTCTCGATATGCATCGGATTGATCGCCTGCAAACGGGATATTCCTGTCCGATTCTTCAGGACAGCCAAGCTGGTGAATACATTATCGACCAAAATGAAGGCCGATAAACTTGACGCATTCAGAGAAAAAATCAGCAAAGCGTCGATCATTATCCTGGACGAATTCGGATACGTACCCTATGACAGGGACGGCATCAACATATTGTTCGACTTTCTGTCGGAAATCAGTGATGATCCAACGAAGGTCGTGATATTGAACACGAATCTGGAATTCTCCAGATGGGTCAATGTTCTGTATGATCAGAAGATGACTGCTGCACTCATTGGACGGCTGACACACCGCTGCCATCTGATCCTTTTTCCGGGTGAAAACAACCGCCTGAAGGAGTCGAGCATCAATCTGATTTACCGGAATATTGCGGACCGTCAGGAGCGTCTCAGAGGGCAATAGCTATATCATTGATATGTCTGCAGAGCTGTTTCGGCAGTGCTTGGCAACCCTGCCGGGCAACCTGCAACTTTCTCCAAAACGGAGATGCAACATTCTCCATTTTTGGATGCAACTTTTTGGAAAAAGTACTTGCAAAAAACACACTGGAACCTGCCGTTCTCCAGTCGCTTGTACAGGAGAATGAAACCATCTCCTTCCCACAGAAGGGCCTTGATGCGGTCGCAACGTCTTCCGCAGAAG
>CACYHM010000252.1 GCA_902774195.1 uncultured Eubacteriales bacterium | reverse complement strand
GGCATGAGATCGCTGGCAGGCCTGCTGATCACCGTGATCTGCCTGTTCGCAGTGCTGATCCCTCTGATCCTGAGGGGCGCGCCTGCAGTGCCGGTCGCCTTTTTCGTATGCGTCTATATAGCTCTCGTATGCTTTACCATACTCGGCGGCGTAAACCGGAAGACCGCAAGCGCCTTTCTCGGAACTGCAGCCGGTACCTTCCTGGCCATGTTCTTCGGGATGGCAGTGCAGCAGCTTGCAAAGATCGACGGTCTGAGGCTCGAAGATGCAGAAGCCCTGCTTCAGCTGAACTATAACGGAGCATCGATCGACATAAGGGGTCTTCTGTCGGCAGGGATCATAATCAGCGCGCTGGGAGCAGTCATGGATGTGTCCATGAGCATCTCCTCGTCTCTTGAGGAGGTCCACGCCGCTGATCCTTCTCTCACGCGTGATGATCTGTTCAGATCCGGCATGAACATAGGACGCGACATGGCGGGGACCATGACCAACACTCTTATACTCGCCTTCCTCGGAAGCGAATTCTCACTGGCTGTTTTCCTGTATTCACGGGGACTCAGCTTCTATCACCTGTTCTCGACCGCCCTCGTATCGCTTGAAACGATAAGCGGATTATCTTCCAGCATCGGGATGATCATGACGATACCGCTGACCGCTTTGATATCTTCGGCCCTGATCACCCGTAAGCATTTTTCTCCTCCGGCTTTATCGTGAATCAATACCCCGGGTTATCACTGCCTGGCACAAAAAAAGGTAAATATATCATCTGCAACAGAGATATATTTACCTTTATCTTTAAAAGTCCTTTTTTACGGGCATAACTCAGGGCATATCCGTGTACCGGCAACAGGCCGGGAGCTGCCGGACTATGCGGCGACCTTTTCGCCCTTGTTCTTCTTTACTGCAGTGATCACGAGTCCGATCACGAGTCCGATCACAGCCGGCACGACCCAGCCAAGACCGAGGTCGAAGAACGGGAAGATCTTCTGTCCGAGTGCTGTCATCGCAGGGATGTGCAGAGCGTTCTGGACTCCCTCAGGCATGGTCTTCATGAAGTCAAACACCGCAGGGATGAATGCTCCGAGGCTGACCCAGGCATACACGTATCTGCTCTTGCCGAAGGCTTTCTCGCAGAGAGCCATGATGATGAGCACCGTAGCGAGCGGGTAGAGAAGCATCAGCACAGGGACCGCGTAAGTGATGATGGCAGTCAGGCCGACATTCGATACAGCGAACGAGAAGAGAGTGAATACCATCGCCCATCCTCTGTAGTTGAGCTTGCCCGGCACCAGCTTGATGAACATCTCGGAGCAGCTCGTGACAAGTCCGATCGCAGTCTTGAGGCATGCGAATGTGATCGTGAATGCCAGCACGAAGCTTCCGAATCCTCCGAGGTAGTGGCCTGCGATCTGTGTCAGAGCGATTCCGCCGTTGTCCGAGAGTTCGAAGAGTCCTCTAGACTGGGCTCCCATGATTATGGTCAGCACGTATATGAGCGCCATCAGAAGTCCTGTGAACACGCCTGACTTCAGAGTCTCTCTCGCTACGTCCTCGTCCCTGTCGACGCCGAGGTCTCTTACAACGTTTATGATGACGATGCCGAACGCGAGTCCCGCGATTGCGTCCATCGTGCCGTATCCTTCGATGAATCCGTTGAACAGAGCGCCGCTCTTATACGCTTCGACAGGCTCGACCGATGACATAGGCGCACCCGGTTTAATAAGAGACACGATGACAAGGATCGCAAGGAACGCCAGGAAGAGCGGATTGATGATCCTTCCGATCCATGTGGTGATCTTGCCCGGCCTCAGCGAGAAGTACATCACGAACGCAAAGAATACGAACGAGAAGATAAACTGCCAGAGCCTGAAGTGCGACTCGCCCACGATCGGAGCTACGCCTGTCGTGAACGATACCGAAGCGCATCTCGGGATCGCAAAGAATGGTCCTATCGTGAGATAGAGCGCCGCGGTAAATACCACTCCGTACCAGCCTGATACCTTGCTCGAAAGATGGAGCAGGTCATCGCTGTGAGTGTTTCCGATGGCTGCTACGGCAAGGATAGGGATAGTCACTGCCGTGATGCAGAATCCTATTATGGCCGGCCATGAGTTGCTCCCCGCCATCTGTCCGAGGTGGACCGGGAATATGAGGTTGCCCGCTCCGAAGAACATCCCGAACAGAGTGCTCGCGACAACGATGGTCTCCCTCATCGTCAGTTTGTTCTTTTTCATTTCAGAGTTCTCCTTCCAGTTTTCATTTTCGCAATATCCTTATGCTTTTCGCAATATCTTTACAGTTCTCTTCTGCCTTCCATTGCTTTCAGCAGAGTCACTTCGTCGGCGTATTCGAGGTCTCCCCCGACAGGGATGCCGTGAGCTATCCTCGTGACTTTGATACCTGCAGGCTTGAGGAGCCTCGCGACATACATCGCAGTCGCTTCGCCTTCGATGTTCGGATTGGTCGCGATGATGACCTCTTTCACATCATCCGATCTCTGCAGCCTTTCGATCAGACTCTTAAGATTGATGTCCGAAGGCCCTATGCCCTCGGCCGGGGATATGGCTCCGTGCAGCACGTGGTACGTACCCCTGAACTCGCGTATCCTCTCCATCGCCATGACATCCTGCGGAGTCTCCACAACGCAAATGACTGACCTGTCCCTCGACTCATCCGAACATATTCCGCAGACGTCTCTGTCAGTAAGATTTCCGCAGACACTGCAGTCATGCAGAGTCTGCTTCGCCTCCATGATGGCCGCCGCCAGAGCTTCTGCCTCGCGCTCCGAAAGACTCAGCACATGAAA
>CACYHM010000251.1 GCA_902774195.1 uncultured Eubacteriales bacterium | reverse complement strand
GAGCGCGAGTCCTATGAAGCCGCCCGCGATCCTGCGGCGCTTCTTTTTGTCTCTGCAGTGTCTGTATATATTCAGCTGGCTCGTTGATAAAAGCAGCGTCCGCAGAAGGATCATGTCCTTATCCATTGTCGGCCTCCAGGAATGTCTCCTCAAGCGAATGACCTTCGGTAATTTCCTCCATGGTCCCTATTGCGATTATCTTCCCCTTCCTGATAATCGCTACCTTGTTGCACAGCTTTTCAGCCACTTCGAGCACATGGGTCGAAAAGAAGATGGCCGCGCCGTTTGCGCACATCTCATGCATTATATTCTTCAGGGCAAAAGATGCCTTCGGGTCAAGTCCGACAAAAGGCTCATCCATCACCAGAAGCTTCGGCTCGTGTATAAGCGCGGAGATTATCGCTACCTTCTGTTTCATTCCATGCGAATACGAGCTGATCAGATCTCCGAGAGCATCCGTGATCTCAAACATGTCTGCGTATTTCTTTATCCTCACCTCTCTGTCCGCGGCATCTATGCCGAACACATCCGCAACGAAATTCAGATACTGTATGCCCGTCAGGTTTTCATATATGTCCGGATTGTCCGGGATATACGCCGTGACTTTTTTACATTCGATCGGTTCGTCCTTTACGGAATGACCGTCGATGTATATATCGCCCTCAGAGAAATCGAGGACTCCCACCGCCGCGCGTATCGTTGTGGATTTGCCGGCGCCGTTATGGCCGATGAATCCGCATATATCACCGCTCTCGACAGAGATCGTCACATCGTCTGCGGCTTTTTTGCCCTCTCCGTATGTCTTCGAGTAGTGACAGATATCAAGAATTACTTTTCTGCTGTCCTCTGACATCATATACCTCCCTCGTAGTTCGCGGGATCATCCGGCGATATGTCGAGTTTACCGGCCAGCAGCAGCTTCAGGGTATCTTTCAGCAGCTCGATGTCGACTGGTTTTGACAGATGGGCATCCATGCCGGCTTCCAGGCAGGCCCTGACGTCCTCTTCGAATGCATTCGCCGTAAGGGCTATGATCGGGATCGCTGACGCATCCGGGCGCTCCAGCTTCCGGATCTCCCTGGTCGCGGTCAGGCCGTCCATCACAGGCATCCTCATATCCATGAGGATGGCATCGAAGTGCCCCTCTTCGCTGTCCTCGAACATTGCCAGCGCGATACGTCCGTTGATCGCCCATTCGGAGCTGATCCCTTCGAATTCGAGCAGGTCTGTCAGTATCTCAGCGTTCATCTCCTGGTCTTCCACGATAAGGACGTGCCGCCCTTCGAGAGTGACTGCTGCATCATCCCTGTCCTCCTCCTCGAAGGCCATCGCATTCCCGCTGTCTGTCCTGCCCAGAGTCACGGTGACACGGAAAGTCGTTCCGGCTCCCTTCTTGCTTTCGACGCTGATGTCTCCTCCCATCATCTCAACAAGATTCTTTGTGATCGCCATTCCAAGGCCGCTGCCTCCGTAACGGCTGGTGTTGTCTGTATCCTCCTGAGAGAAGGCTTCGAACAGCTTCGGTATATAGTCCTCATCCATGCCGATGCCGGTATCCTTCATCGTGAAGCAAAGAGTCGCATGATCGTTATTACATGCGGTCTGTTCGATCCCGAAACTTATCGTTCCCGGCGGATCGGTGAATTTGACTGAATTTCCGAGTATGTTGATGATGGCCTGCTTCAGCTTGAGGTTGTCCCCGACGTAGCAGTCATCGAAGTCGCCGGTCTTTTCGCAGACGAAGCTGAGTCCCTTCTCCTCGCACTGTCCGCCCGCTATGATGCATATCTGCTCGATCAGCTCAGTGAACAGGAAAGGCTCTTCCTTAAGTTCCATCCGGCCGGATTCGATACGGCTCATGTCGAGGATGTCGTTTACTATCGACAGCAGATGCCCCGCGCTCGCGCCTATCTTGCTAAGCTCTTCCCTCGTGCTCTGTGATATGGTCTCATCCCTCAGAGCAATGTTGTCAAGTCCGATGATCGCGTTTATCGGGGTCCGGATCTCGTGGCTCATCCTGGACAGGAAGCGTGTCTTGGCCAGACTGGCGCTCTGTGCCTCCTGCGCGGATGCGACCGCAAGATTCTTTTCACTCTGATTACGGAGCACCGCCGCAAACACAACTGCTTCAAGCAGTGCAAAAATGATCGAAAGCAGAAGTATTATTTTGAGCGGTTTATAGAAATACCTGGTATCTATGACGGACAGGGATTTCCAGTTGCCTTCTATGGTCTCGGTGAATACGATGTACCTTCGTCCGTCGTATTTCAGTTCGAATTCGCTGCCGCTGCCCTTATACAGACCGTGTGCGAGCGCAGCGCCCAGCGTGTCCTTCTCTTCAAGATAATTCTTGCCAAGCTCTGAGCTTTCCGAGTGAGCGATCACCCGGCCGTTGCTGTCGAGTACCAGACACATGCTGCCGGGTGTCCTGTGGGCCACCTCCTTTGTGATCTCCTCTATGCGGCTCAGTGTAACATCGAGCGCGACAACGCTGCCTCCGTCGGAGAGCTCCTTTGCCATGGTAGTGAGAACAGTCCCTGTCTGCTCATCAAGGTAGGGACTCACAAAGGTGACATGGTCGACCTCATCGCCGCCGTCAGCTGCCGTCTCCGTATACCACGGACGTTCGGTAGGAACGTAATCATCATCAGGCACCCAGCCTACTCCATCGAGGTACTCTCCGTTTATCCAGCCGTAGATACCGGTGTAGTCCATGTCGATAGATACTTTGATGCTGTCCGACTCCGCGGTAAGGTACTCGAGTATCTCCTCATTCGTCCTGCCTTCGTTTATCATCCCGTCCACTACATGGGC
>CACYHM010000250.1 GCA_902774195.1 uncultured Eubacteriales bacterium | reverse complement strand
ATATTTTAATGCCACTTATTGGTATTATTATTGGTGGTATAGATTTTACAAACTTAACTATTGAAGTAGATGATGCAGTTATTGCATACGGCGTTTAAGGTCTTTTTCATGCGTCTCATCCGGGCACAGCAAAGCAGAGCACAGTTTCAGTATAAAACTGTACCAAAGGAATTCCTGAAACTGTTTTGAAAAACATCATGCACCAGCCTAAATTAGCAATCGTAGATTCCAATATTCTGTCAGGACTTGGATTACAAAGCATTCTGGAGGAGATTATCCCCGTTGCCGAGGTAATCCTGATTGACAGGTTCGAGGATATACATAAGCTCAATATCGGGGAATATGCACATTTTTTCGTGGCTTCGCGCATATTCTTCGAACACAACCATTTCTTCCGCACAAACAACATGCGATGCATAGTGCTTGTGAACGGTGAGATGAGCATTGCCGGTGTCAAGACGATAAACGTCTGTCAGAGCGAAAAGGGACTGGTGCGTGACATCATTTCACTCAACCGTATGAATCATGGTCCGGAAGGCCCTGTACCACTACCCTATCCTGTTTCCAAAGGTCATAACCAGAAACCAACTGCCATGCTGCTGTCACAGCGTGAAGCCGAGGTAGCAATCCTGCTTAGTAAAGGATTAATAAACAAGGAAATAGCCGACAGGCTGAGCGTAGAGGTCATAGTGAGATTCAAGGGCGAACACGAGGCCATATTCATCGAACTCGATGACGGCAGGTGCATCGCGCTGGACACGAGCGAGATCTCCCGCAAGCTCATCACAGACAACTACGAGCTGCTCGAGAAACTTGCGAAGAGCGTCGAATACCAGTACATACTCGACATGAACTATACCAGGTTCACATTCAGCGAGAACTGAACTCAGGCGCAGAAAAGCGCTTTATCCAGTCGATCGTGCCGGCAAGATCGTTTATGAAGAAGGTCGGGTCGTACTGATCCGCGGAGGGGATGTCACGGCTGCTTTGGCAGCCGATGATATCGAAGCCTGCCCGGCATCCGGACGAGAGCATCTTCGAGGCAAGCTGTATGAACTGCCTGTTGCAGTATCTGTTGCCCGTGATGAAGAGGAGCTTCTCCGATGCGGAAAGAGGCTGCTTTCTGAGATAATAATCGAGACTGTCGAAGGTATCGGCGCGCCTCAGCTGCGGTTCTGTTGACGGAGCGGCAAACACTCTGTAAAGGCGGCCGTCCGGGGCGTCATGAAAGGTCCTGACGCATGAGACGCTGTTGAGATTCCTGTCGCTTGCAAAGTCGTCTTCGTACTTAAGAGGGTCGAGTCCGAAGGCATTCGCCACGGCTTCGGCCATTACGCCGAATTCGGTCTCGCAGGCGGAGCTGAACTCCGATGAAGATCTCTCCACCGGATTGACGGGACGGTAGCAGGCTATGCCGTCGATGCTGAGCGTATTCCCGCTCACAAGAGACGGGGCCCTCAGAGCCCTGATGTTGCAGGCGTTGAGGCTGCCTCCGAGTATGATGATCCGGCTGCAGTCGTCGTTAAGAGGCTCGTTGATATCCAGAGCGCCGAGCTCCCTCAGAAGAGGATAGAGCCCGTACCTGAGGTCCTCGAGCTCCGCGCGGGACTTCATGGCCTGCTCTTCGATGACCCTGCCGCCTCCGGACTTTCTGGCGCCGAACAGCTCGCCGAGACTGTCCGGGTCGCAGCCAAGCAAAGAACAGATGCCTGAAAGGTCATCCGACTTCATGAAGGCGGCGAACTGCTTATTGAGAATGTCTGTCTGCTCTTCACGGCTCAGTGAAGAGTCCGGCATTGTGAAACGTATCATAGTGGGAGTATAGCATAATGATATACATGATTGGTATAGGCGGAGCCAGCATGTCGGGCCTGGCACTTATCCTGAGGGAAAAGGGCCATGAGGTCAAAGGCTCGGACACGATGGAAAGCGCAAATGTCCGCATGCTCAGAGAACAGGGCATAGAGGTGTGCAGCGGCTCGGATCCCGACGCGGTAAGATCCGCTGAGCTTGTCGTGTACACGGCTGCCGTTCCCGAAGACGATCCGGAACTGATAGCTGCAAGGGCGGCAGGCGTCACAGTGATCGGAAGAGCGGAACTGCTCGGCAGACTGTCTTCTGAATTCGGGCAGGTCGCGGCTGTCTGCGGCACCCACGGCAAGACTACGGCGACCTCCATGGCAGCGCAGATAATGGTGGAATGCGGGATGGACCCATCCGTCCATATAGGCGGCATCCTCGACGCGATCGGCGGGGGCGTAAGGCTCGGCCGAAGCGACATATTCCTGACCGAGGCCTGCGAGTACAGACGCAGCTTCATGAGCCTGGAACCGACTCACATAGTCATCCTCAACATAGATGAGGATCACCTGGACTGCTACAGGGACATAGGCGAGATAGAGGAGTCGTTCGGAGAGTTCCTCAGAAAGCTGCCTGAGGACGGCTGGGCGCTGGGCTTCGGCGAGGATCACAGGATCATGAGGCAGCTCGAAAGACTCCCGTGCAGCTACGAGACCTTCGGCCTGTCAGGCATATGCGACTATCATATGAACAATATCGTCGAGGACGAACTGGGGTATGTCAGCTTCGACATGTGCTACCATGGCGATTCGTTCGGCAGGGTGGAGCTTTCAGTACCGGGAGCATTCAACGCTCTGAACGCGCTTGCATCCCTTGCCCTGTGCCATCACATGGGAGCATACATGGATCTGGCCATCAAGGCCGTCAGCTCCTTTACCGGCGCCCGCAGAAGGTTCGAAAAGACCGGGATGCTGAAAGGCGCAGAACTGTTCCATGATTACGGACATAATCCGG
>CACYHM010000249.1 GCA_902774195.1 uncultured Eubacteriales bacterium | reverse complement strand
TTTGGTCTTGCTATTGAGAAATGACGGGCTATAATAGTATTTGAAGAAAAAGACTGAAAGCCAGAAAGGAGCAGGTCATGTATTCATGGTATGCAACTAAGTTCTATTATAAAGAGGGCGATCCCCTTTGCGAGAAGGCAGAGCAGGCTATAAAGAATGTAGAAGCAAACATGTGCAATTGCTGCCACTCAGCGAGTTTTCACCGTGTGAACATCATAGATCATCCGCCTGTTGATCAGGGATGCGAGTTCACCAAGGTGCCGACATTCGTTTTCCGTGGAAAGAAGATCTACGAGGCGAAAGGCGATGAGACAGTAGAGGACTTTGAGCGCGTGGTAAGTGTCATAATCGCAATGACAAATCCGTCCAACCCGGACATTTAAAGATTTTGTACAACAGAATAATGTGACAGAAGGGAATGTTCAGATAAGTGCCTACTAGGCACTTTATCCGACAGTTCCCTTTTTTTGTTGCCACTTGTATGGAAATATAGTAGAATAAACAAAAAAGAAGCATATAAAGGAGACATATAATGTAGGCTGCTTCAGACAGCAGGATTTTTATTACTGTTGTCGGCAGGCAGACAGTTTTTTGGTATATAAAAAATCACCTTATCCATAATGGATGGGAAAGAGGTAGATACATGCTTAAATGGGTCATTCTGGCGATGATATATGCCGGCGCTGCGCTCATGATATATAACATCAGCTGCTATGCGCGGTATTCCAGATTTATCAGGAACATCAAAGGCTGGAACAAGCGGGACAGCTCTCTTAATCTCCCTATTATACTTCTGATAGGATTTCTCGCCGGTTATATACTGATAGGACTGTTCGGGAACCCGAATATTGTAATGGCAGGAGTGCTGTTTGGCGGAAGTATATTTGTCTACATCATGTACAGGT
Source organism: uncultured Eubacteriales bacterium (assembly GCA_902774195.1). The sequence goes on along the minus strand of CACYHM010000249.1, from coordinate 1,948 downwards.
TCCTGAACGACATAACTGTACGTATATTGCAGAATGAAGAGCTCGAGAACAAGCTTAAAGTTGCGGAGGAGTCGAACCGTGCAAAGGCAGGATTCCTTGCGACAGTGAGCCATGAGATGCGGACTCCGATGAACGTCATTCTGGGGCTCGACGAGCTCGCGCTGAAAGATCCCGACCTGAAACCGGAGACTCGTGACAGTCTGGAGAAGATCGCACAGAACGGAAAGCAGCTTCTCGGACTGATAAACGGCGTATTGGCAATAAACGATATCGACTCCGGATCCATGGAGATCAGAAATGAGAACTTCTCGCTTTCTGAAGCGATGGATCAGGTCAACGTAATAGTGAGAACGCTCTGCGGCAAGAAAGACCTCACATATGAGTATGAATTACATGAGGGTGCTGCCGGAGTGTATAGGGGAGATGAAACACAGATCAGGCAGGCTCTCCTGAAGGTGCTTGATAACGCGGTGAAATTCACAGAGTCGCCCGGTACGGTCAGCCTCGATGTGAAAGCTGATGCAGAAGTGGGCTCCATGAAGACGATCACATTCACCATCTCGGATACAGGCATCGGCATCGATCCTGATTTTATTCCGAGAATGTTCGACGTGTTCTCACAGCAGGATGAATCATTTACAAGAGAATACAGCGGGAGCGGCCTCGGCCTTGCGGTGGTGAAGAAGAGCGTTGACCTCATGGGCGGCACCATAAACGTAGTGAGTGAGCAAGGTAAAGGGTCAGTCTTCACGATCACCCTTCCTCTCGAATATATGGATCAGGACGGTGAAGTCGAGGAAGAGGAAGCAGACCTTGACGGCCGCAAAGTCCTCGTGGTCGAAGATATATTGGAGAATGCGGAGATCATCATGGACCTCCTGGAGCTGGAGGGTGTCGAGAGTGAACACGCCGAGAACGGGCAGATCGCGGTCGACATGTTCGAGCAAAACCCTGACGGCTATTATGACGCTGTCCTCATGGACCTCAGGATGCCAGTAATGGACGGACTGGAGGCATCCAGGAGGATCAGGGCGATGGACAGGCCGGACGCGAAGATCATACCGATCATCGCGGTCACAGCGAATGCATTCGACAGCGACGTGAAGGCGACTATGGATGCCGGGATGAATGCGCACCTGGCAAAGCCGGCCGATTCAGAACTGCTTTATGATACATTGAGAAAACAGATAGCAAAGGCGGAAAAACAGAAACAGAAGGGATGATACTAGATGATCAAATCCAAGCAGATCCAGCGGCGTGAGCTGGTTCTGGTCGTAGATGACTATGAGATCAACAGAGATGCGCTCGGCGTTATTCTTGAAGATAACTATGACGTGATTTATGCCGAGAACGGAAAAGAAGCGCTGGAACAGATGCGAGCGCATATTAACGACCTGTCGATCGTGATGCTCGATCTTATCATGCCGGTGATGAGCGGCTTTGAAGTACTGGAGATCATGAAAAAGGACGAGCAGCTGAGCAAGATCCCGGTCATCGTGCTGACTGCCGAAAAGGAAGCAGAGCTCACGGCTCTTCAGATGGGAGCCGCGGACTTCATAACAAAGCCGTTCGATCAGACAGAAGTGATACTGGCCCGCGTGAGCAGGATCATCGAGCTGTCAGAAGGAAGGCAGCTGATATCCACAGCTGAGCATGACCGCCTTACAGGACTGTACACCAGGAACTTCTTCATAGAATACGCGAACAGGCTGTATAAATATCATCCCGAGATGCACTTTGACGCAGCGGTGATGAACATAGAGAATTTCCATACAGTTAACGCGCTGAATGGCCGGGAATTCGGAGACGAAGTGCTGAAATGCATCGGAAGTGCCGTCACAGAATTCCTCACGGAAACTGACGGCATAGCATGCAGATTCGAGGCGGATAACTTCGCGATATTCTGCACGCCGCAGCCAGACTACAGGGTTTTGCTCGGCCGCATCCA
>CACYHM010000248.1 GCA_902774195.1 uncultured Eubacteriales bacterium | reverse complement strand
TCGAGCATCATCGATGTGATCTCTTTGTCATTCGACTTCGATCCGATGGTATTGGCCTCGCGGTTCATCTCCTGGATGAGAAAATCTATCTTTTTGCCTATGCTCACATTGCCTTCGGTCCTCAGGAAGTCTCTGAGCTGGCTGACATGGCTGTCGAGTCTTACGAGTTCTTCCGTGATGTTGGCCTTGTCGGCAAATATCGCAGCCTCGAGAGCTACCCTCTCTTCAGGCACTTCATATACTCCGTCAAGAAGCTCCTCTACTCTTGCCCTGAACTTTTCGGCGTATTCCCTGCCTATCTCGGGAGCTCTTTTTTCGATGGCCGAGCGAAGCTCCTCGACAGTGTCGGCTCTTGCCAGAAGGTCCGCGGCAAGCTTCTCGCCCTCCGCCTCTCTCATCGAGCAGAACTCATCGAGCGCCTTGTCCGTTGCGGCGAGAAGCCGCGAAACGACGGCATCCTCGTCCTCTTCGGCCGCGCTTGTCTTTATGACATCAGGCATCCTTGAAAGCAGGCTAAGCGACACCCTCGACTCATCTCCGAAATCAAAGCTGTCAAGGAGCGTGCTGAGAGCATCGTAGTACTTCGCCGCAAGCTCTGCATCGAGCCTGACATCGCTGTCGCTCTGCCCGATGTTGTCGACCGTGATGCCGATCTCCACTTTGCCGCGGTGGACTCTATCCTTGACCGCGGCCTTCACGGCCTCTTCGGCAAAGACGTACTTTCTCGGCATCCTGACGTATATGTCGAGATATCTGCTGTTGACCGATCTTATCTCGACGGTCACTTTTGATATTTCGTCGGCATACTCTCCCCTGCCGAACCCTGTCATGCTTATGATCATCTATTCTTCCTCTTCCGCTCTCTCCGGTCCTTCGTCAGCCGCTTCATTGTCTATGACCTCAGGATCGACATCGATGGCTTCGGCGCGCATCTGTTCTTCTTCTGCAGCTTCCTCTGCCTCGGCTTTTGCCCTTTGTTCTTCAGCCAGTCTGCGGGCATCCGCTTCTTCGAATCTGGCTTTGGTATTGAGTGTCTTGAGCACGATGTAGGCTATGGCCAGCGCGCCCAGTAAAAATGCTGTGAACATGATTCCCTCCGATCACCGCCTGTATATGGCAGTTATTTCTTTTCCTTCAGAAGATCGCGGATCTCTGTGAGAAGCGCGATGTCTTCAGGCACAGCTTCCTCTTCTGCCGCTTCCTCTGCAGGCTTTGTGAGCGCAGCCTTTGCCTTGTTCAGAGCCTTGATGATCAGGAAGAGCACCCAGGCTACGAGAAGGAAGTTGATGACAGCCTGAATGAACGCTCCGTATCCTATCGACGCGTCGCCGATCTTCCACGACATCTGCTCGACGCTGTGTCCCCCCGTAAGGGCTCCGATGACAGGCATGAGCACGCTGTCAACGAGCGCCGTCACGATAGCCGTGAACGCTCCGCCGATGATGATGCCTACGGCCATATCCATCACGTTGCCCCTGCTGATAAACTCCTTGAATTCTTTCATGAAATTCTTCATTGAAACTTCCTCCTTATATTGTTCTTTGTCTCTATCTGAAATGTATGTTCTGCGGTCTGAGCGCAAGTATGTCGCAATCCAGCTTTGTCAGATCCGTATCGATGAAGTACAGATTGCCCAGGCTTATCGTGTGCTTCCTGCCGGCCGCAGCCACGAGGAACTCCTCTATCGTTCCTATCTCCTTCAGTCCGAAGCCGGCCGCCTCCGCCCTGTAGTGCATCGGGATCACCATCTTCGGTGCTGTTTTTTCGATTAGGTCCAGAGCCTCATCCTTGTCATATGTATATGTGCCGCCGACCGGGATCAGAGCTATGTCGGCATCCGCCAGAAGGCCTTCGTTCTCTCCGGCAAGAAGATCGCTCAGGACCTCTCCGATATCGCCGTAATGGATCAGTTTTTCTCCGCTCTTTTTGTGAGTGATGATATATATCCTGTTAGGTCCTCTCTTTTTGCCCTTCACCTCATCGTGCCAGGTATCTATGCACTTCACATCGAAGGGACTGTCTCCCTTTTCTTCGACCGATATCGCACCGGTATAGTTGTGATCGAAATGATCGTGTGTGCACAGCACCTCGCTCGCAGCGTCTCTTATGTCTCCGAAGCCGGGCACGCTGCCGGGTTCATACGGGTCGATCACTATGGAGTAGCCGGTCTCCGCATCCATTATCTTGAAGCACGCATGCCCGATGTATTTGATAATCATCGCTGCCTCCTTACCTTTTTATCAGGGAGATCGCGGATCTCAGCGTATGGATCTTGCAGAGCCTGCTCCCCTCTTCATACTCGCCGTCGAGCGTCCAGTGAGTCCCTTCCTCTATCTCTATATCGAGGTTCCCGGCAGAGAAGGATTCTATCTGTCCGGATTTGAACGTTCCTCCCAGCATGCTGATAGCGATGTCGTTCAGCTCAAGGATGTCTTTAGGCATCTTGACGAGAAGGACCTCCATCTGTCCGTCGTTCATGTCCACGTCCAGCTTGTCGAGCCTGAGTATGCCTCCCACCGACTTCGAGTTGCAGACAGCTCCGAGCAGATAATCCCCTTCATGCATCCTCTCATCCGGAGTTCCCGGGTCAGCGGTGATCCTGGCATGTATCGCCTTGAGATTCGCGATCTCAGTGATCCCGCCCATCACATATGCGGCGTGTCCGAATATGTTCTTGAGGTTCTGCGGCACCGAGTAAGTAACTGAAGTGAAGGCGCCGAAGCTCGCCACATAGCTGAAGTACCTTCCGTTGAAGCTTCCTATGTCCACGTTGTGAGGCTTGCCGTAGATGATGCCGTCGACGCAGTCGAAGATGTTCTTCGGCAGACCCACGGAATTGGCGAAATCGTTGGTCGA
>CACYHM010000247.1 GCA_902774195.1 uncultured Eubacteriales bacterium | reverse complement strand
AAAATAATGCATATATAATCGAATTGGGTAAGGACATTGCTCAAAAAATCACGTGCCCTAATTTTATATATTTCGATGTAATAATGTGTAGATTAATGCAGAAACGGAGGGATACGATGGGTTTTGTTTACAAGACTGAAGAGTTCAACAAAGTCCTCGAAGCTCTTGAAGGTAAGTACAGGATATTCGCGCCGGTGTTAAAAGTCGGAGAGGGCCGCTTTAGAGACACCGATGTGATCCGCTACGACTACATCAGCCGCATTGAAGATGCAGAGCTGGAGGAACGTTCGGATTTCTCTTTTAAGGAGATCCTGATGCCCCTTTCGGAGACTATGTTCTATTTTACAGAGGACGAGATTAAAGAGGCAGACTATGATGCCCGTCCTGTAATTGTGCTGATGAGAAGCTGCGATATCCACGCGGTGAAGAGACTTGATCAGATGTATACGGGCAACGGGCCTGCCAACGACTGGTTTTACGAGAGGCTCAGGGACAGAGTGAAATTCGCGCTGATCGGATGCGGAAAGGCATGCCCTAACAGCTTCTGCGTAGACATGGGAAGCAATAAGACAGATGAGTATGCTTTCTCGATCGATATGATAGACGGTAAGGTATACTGCGATGTCAAAGATAAAGAAATGCTTGCTGCATTTGAAGGCGCAGGTGGCGCAAAAGATAATGTTGAACCTCGTTTTGTGACAGAGGCGGAGTTCAGGGTCGAAAGGCCTGAAGAAGTTCCGGTCGAGTTGTTCAAGGATCCGATGTGGGATGAATATACCAAGCGTTGTGTCAACTGCGGCCGCTGCAACTTCGTATGCCCGACATGCACATGCTTTACCATTCAGGATGTTTTCTATACGGATAACGGCAGAGTCGGCGAGCGCCGCCGCGTGAATGCTTCCTGCATGGTAGACGGATATACCGATGTGGCAGGCGGTCTGGTAATGAGAAAGACCAACGGCGAGAGAATGAGATTCAAGGTGCTCCACAAGGTGTACGACTTCAGAAAACGCTTCGGATACGATATGTGCGTAGGCTGCGGTCGCTGCGATACTGTATGCCCTGAGTATATCTCGTTTGCGAACTGCATAAACAAACTTAACGCTAGAGTGAAGGAGGTGTCGGCTAATGTGTAACTGCGGAAAGAATGAATATACACCTGTTCCTTCAAAGCTTCAGGACATAATAAAACACACGGCTCAGGAATGGACCTTCAGATTTACTTACGTGGGAGATGTGAAACCGGGACAGTTTTTCCAGATCTCGATCCCTAAGGTCGGAGAATGTCCTATCTCTGTCAGCGGAATCGGCCCTGATTACGTTGACCTGACACTGAGAGCTGTAGGAAAAGTAACGGATTATCTTTTTGAAAACTTCAAGGCAGGCGACAGCCTCTTCCTCCGCGGACCTTACGGCAATGGCTTTGATGTGCATGAGTTTGAAGGCGGTGAGTTGATCATCGTTGTCGGCGGTACTGCAGTTTCGCCTGTAAGAGGCGTAGTCCAGTATCTGTGCGAGACTGAATGTGCGAAAGACGTACACATGATCGCAGGATTCAAGGATCCGGGCGAGATCATGTTCAAAGCAGACCTTAAGGACTGGGCTGAGAAGATCGATCTGACGCTTACTGTCGATGGAGCGCCTGAAGGATATGCGGGCAAAGTCGGGCTGGTCACAAAATACATTCCGGATATCCCAATCAGAGATATCAGCAAGTGTAAGGCCATCGTAGTCGGTCCTCCTCCGATGATCAGGTTCTCTATGATCGAACTCGTCAAGAGAGGTCTCAGTGAAGATAATGTATGGATCTCGGATTCGCGCAGAATGAGCTGTGGAATAGGAAAGTGTGGACACTGCCGCATCAACGACAAGTATGTCTGCATCGATGGTCCTGTTTTCAAGTTCTCTGAACATAAGACACTGATCGATTAGCGGGAGGTGGAATCATGAACAAGACAAGTTTAGATACTAATTTAAAGAAACTGAAGAAAAACGCTTTCCGTGTATCCAAGGTCAGAGGCGAAACAGCTTCCCGTGTACGCTGCCCGGGCGGAGAGATCGATGTTGATTCGCTTCAGCGCGTCGTCGATATAGCCAGAAAATACGGCAAAGGCATGGTAAACATCACCAATCGTCAGGGATTTGAGATCCCGGGGATCGACCTGGCTGACGTGGAAGAAGTCAACAAGGCACTTCAGCTGATCATTGAGAACAGAGGCGTCAATCAGGAGGACTATAACGGCGGATATCCTGCCTCCGGAACACGTAATGTCGTGGCTTGTCCGGGCAAACAACTCTGCCCATTCGCCAACTATGATACAAAGAAATTCGCGCAGGAGATAGATAAGGCTATATTCCCGAACGATCATCACGTAAAGATCGCCTTCACAGGCTGCTCGAATGACTGTGCTCACACACGTCTTAATGACTTTGGAATCATAGGCATGAGCGAGCCTCAGTACAACAAGGACCGGTGCGTCGGATGCGAGCAGTGCGTCAAGTACTGCAAAAAGAGATCGGTCGGAGCCCTCAAAGTCGTAAATGGCAAGATCGAGCGTGATGCCAACAAATGCGTAGGATGCGCACTCTGTGTCAACTACTGTCCGACAAGAGCGTGGACAAGAAGCAAGGAAGAATACTACCGTGTCGTGTTGCTTGGGCGTACCGGCAAGAAGAATCCACGCATGGCAGAAGACTTTATGAGATGGGCTGACCACGATACTGTGAAGAAGGTCATATGCAATGTTTATGCATATCTTGATGAGTATCTGGATAAAGCGGCAGTTGAGAGCAAGGAGCATATCGGCTATATCGTAGACCGTACAGGATTTGAGGAATTCCTGAAATACATCATGAAGGATGTCAC
>CACYHM010000246.1 GCA_902774195.1 uncultured Eubacteriales bacterium | reverse complement strand
CGCTCGATTATATCGGCCATGTATTTCGGAGCCAGCATGACGCCCGATTTAGGATTCATTATCAGGAGAAGTTTGCGTCTTTCTTCCATTATCACATCCTCCGCGAATCATTCTTTATCTATAGTTTCCGATTCGAAATCTTCAGTGTAGCTTTCGTATTCGGCTTCAAGTTCCTGCTCTATCTTCTCGCTCAATGCTCTTTTTTCTATAAGCTCGGCGATCTCGCGCTCGCGCTTCTCGTTATAGCCCGGATCAAACTTTCTCGAAGCCCTGACCGCAAGGCTGTCCAGCGACCTGTCCGTCATGTCGTATTCGCCTATGATGAGCTTGTTCCACATCTCTTCACCGTGAGAACCGTACTGCCTGAACAGGTACTCCTTGATCTTGGCCGGAGTCAGCCTGCCGCGCTTCATGTGGATGTCCCACGATTTGTTGAACATCATGCCGATGCAGAGCACCCAGCTGATAAGGTAGAACCACAGCATCATGGCCACGATGTTTGAAAAAGCTCCGTACAGCAGATTGTAGTTGGTCGCCCTGGATATGTACAGAGAATAGAACCATGTGACTACCATGATCCCTCCCGTCGCCACTATGGACCCCGGCAGCACCGCCCTCAGCGGAACTCTTATGCGCGGGAGTATATAATAGCTCGAAAGTATCATAAGGAATACCACAAGCAGCAGAAGCGGCGTCCTGAGTTCGCTGACCATCTCGTATACGAACATGTTGCGCAGGACACGCTTCGCTATGAGCTCTCCGTAGACATATATCACCAGCGCGATCGCGACCACCAGTATGGTCAGTATCGCCATCGGTATGGCTTTCAGCCTTTCGGTGAAGAAATTGTATCTGTACTTTCCGTAGCTGATCGTATATGTGGTTAGTCTCGAAAGCGAGAATGCAAGAGATGAGCTTGCCCACAACGCGAGCAGTATCAGGAAGAAGTTCGGCAGAGCAGTCGACGAGGCCGAGAAAATGCCCTCGAGCACGCTGCCCATACGGGTCGAAAGGTGCTGCTCTAGCCAGTCTTTTATGAAGTCCATCGAGATATCGAAGATACCGAGCAGCTGCGTAAGCACGATCAGCATCGGCACCGCCGACATCAGGAAAAAGTAGGCTATCTGGGCAGCGAATCCGGCATAGTAAGGGTCGTCAAACTGCCTCCACAGGTGGAAGCAGATCTTCAGGAAGCGTTCCCATGTGAGAGGGAGCTTTTTTTTGCCCTTTTTTTCTACTATCGGATCGTCTTGCCAGAAATCAGTCATTTACCAAGCAGTCTCTCCAGTTCTGCAAGCGCTCTCGCCCTGTGACTGATCGTATTCTTGAAATCAGTCCCGAGCTGAGCGAAAGTCTCTGTATATCCGTCCGGGATGAATACAGGGTCGTAGCCGAAGCCGCCTTCTCCTCCCGGTTCTGACGCAATATGTCCGCTGCATACGCCCTTCGCGGTGAGCACGTATCTGTCTCCCTGCCTTACGGCCGCCTCAGGCGCGCCTTCAGCATCCGGGTATATGAGCGTGATGACCGTCACGAAGTGAGCAGTCCTTTTTTCTTCAGGCACTCCATCGAGCTCGGCGAGCAGCTTAGCATTATTGTTGGCATAGCTGCATTCCGGCCCCGCATAGCGGGCGCTGTAAATACCGGGCGCACCGCCCAGCGCGTCTACCATGAGTCCGGAGTCGTCTGCGACCACAGGGCTTTTCAGATATTTCGAAAGAGCCGGGTCAGCCTCTATCATGTCCATGATGACGCTCGCCTTGAGAAGGGAATTCTCCTCGAAGGTCGTGCCGGTCTCTTCTATATCGTCGGCCGGGATCCCCGCGTCGTCCCTGGATATCACATCCAGGCCGTACCTGTCCAGTATGGCCCTGATCTCTTTTATCTTGTTTCTGTTTTGTGATGCCAGTATCGCTGTTCTCATAATCTTTTATATTTTACCATTATTCGGCATTATTCTCCATATCTTCGCGTTCCTGCCTTGCAACGGCCATCATCAGAGCGCATTCCATCCTCTTGCGGTGAAGGCGGCAGCCGAACTCATACACCTTGTTGATGTCCCCGTTCGAATGATAGTTGTTTGCAGCGCAGCCTCCGGCGCAGTACAGCCTTGCCCAGCAGTCTCTGCATTTGTCGCGGGTATAGATATTGTTGCCCTTCGCGAAAAGGTCCACCGTCTCAGGATGCGTGATGCCTTCGTATATATTCCCGACTATCATCTCATCGTCTCCGACGAACTGATGGCACGGGTAAAGATCTCCTGCAGGCGTAACCGCGAGGTATTCCGTGGCCACTCCGCAGCCCGCGACTCTCTTGTAGATGCACGGGCCTCCCGTAAGGTCCACCGTATAGTGATAAAAGCTGAAGTCCTCGCCCCTCTCCTCTCTTGCGAGCATCTCGAGAGCGAGCTTCTCATACTCTTCAAACAGCTGAGGCAGATCGGCCTCGCATAGAGCGTACGGTGCAGAAGGATCGGCCACGACGGGCTCGATCGACGTCTCTCTGAATCCGAGATCAGCCATCGCCAGCACATCCGCCGCGAAATCCTTGTTGTACGCGGTATATGTGCCGCGCATGTAGTACTCCCGGGACTTCGGGTCCGCAGCCTCGTCCGTTCTGGCAGCAACGAGCGCTTTGAAATTGTCCATTATGGCATCGTAGGTCCCGCCGCCCGTTTTGTCATGCCTCATGCGGTCGTGCGTCTCTCTTCTTCCGTCCATACTGAGTACGACATTTCCCATCTCCCGGTTCGTGAAGTCTATCACGTCATCATCAATAAGAACGCCGTTTGTCGTCAGCGTGAAATTGAAGATCTTGTCATGCTTTTTTTCGAGCTCGCGGCCGTATGCGACGATCTCTTTGCAGACGTCCCAG
>CACYHM010000245.1 GCA_902774195.1 uncultured Eubacteriales bacterium | reverse complement strand
GAGTGCGGTCGAATTTTATTATGTCGAACGGCAGCTCCATGATCCTTTCCATATTGGAATAGCCGGTGCCGAAGTCATCAAGATAGAAACGTATGCCCTGTCTGCGGAGCTCTTCTATCTTTTCCTTCATTATCACGAAATCAGCCTCGCTCTGGGATTCAGTCAGCTCGATAGCTACCTTTTCTCCGTCAACATTGCTGTCAGCGATGACTCTGTTTATATCGCCGCAGAACTCTTCATCCTTGAGCTCAAGCACCGACACGTTGACACTTATCCGTCCGATATTGAACCCGTCATCTGTCAGGTGCTTTATCTCACGGCATGTCTTGTGGAGAATTATCTCAGTGAGCACGTGGATATAACCGTGGCTTTCAGCCATCGGAATGAACTGATCAGGCATCACTATCCCCGTCTTCTCAAGGTCAAGCCGCATAAGCGCTTCGGCTGAGTCGAAGCGGCCGGTCTGCAGATTGAATACCGGCTGGCAGTATGCCAGCACCCGCGGGTCATCAAGATCATGCCTGTTATATATATCCATAAGTTCAAGCAGGATGTACTCATCGCGGTTGAAGCGTTCTATGTCATCAGGGATCACCCTGTGTATAGTGCTTTCAGGCATATCATGCAGTATGCTTCTGATCAGACTGGCATATTCATTCTTACGGCTGATATCATCGATCGATCTGCCCGCCACGATCTTATAAGGGATATTGAACCGTGTATACTGCTCATCGAAACTCGCCAGGATCCTGTTGACGCGCTGGTCCATTTCAGGATTGTGTTTTGACGGAATGATCAGCAGCAGTGTTCCGTTGCTTGTCTGGAACAGCATGCTTCTTCTGAAATACTTTCCTGAGAATTCACGTACAAGAGGCTGTATCTCGTCGGGCAGTTCTTTGCCCTCCACATCATATTCAGGCAGCTGCAGGCTCATGAAAACGAACTCTTCCCCGTCCTTGTACATTGAACTGACCATATCCTCCATGGCGCGTACATCCAGTGCACCAAGAGCAACATTATACGGATTGGAGTGCATGAAGTACATCATGGCGATCACAGGGAACAGAAAGGACGAGACCGTGAATGAAGACTGTCCGCTCAGCCCCTGCATAAGAAGGACCAGGAAAGAGACCGCCATCGTTCCGTAAAAGCCGAACATGACTCTGCTGTAGACAAGCTTTCGCACTTTAGCCATAAGCACGACGCAGAGGATCAGGAACGCAGCATATCCGTAAAAGAACAGTCCGCGTCCGGTGAAGTTCACCCCCGTCTCGTCAACGGTAAAAGTCGGCCCCTGAGCGGTAGTAAAGATGTCCGCCCCTATGATGATCAGCAGTATAGAATTGGCAAGGTAGAGGTAAAGCTTCTGCTTTTCGTAATTCGTGGCCTCGCAGATGTATGCTATGTAGTAGACGAAGATAAGGAACAGCAGGGCATGGAAAAAACACCTCAGCCAGTTTGCCTCGAGCTGATGCTCCGGCATCGATGCGAGCGTATAAAACACCATGTTGACCCATGCTGATACCAGCACCAGCCCAACCATTGTAAGGAAAAGCTTCGAGTCTCTCTTCCGGCTTATGTAGGAGCACGCGACCAGAATGATTATCACAAAACAGATCGCCGTGACTACGATGTCTGCTGCCGGAGAATAATTTGCGAATTGGATTACATGTCTCATATGATCACCGTTTGATCAGTCAGCATATCTTCAGACACTTTATTTTATCCCTACTATGCGGTTTTTTCCAGCAAAAACCGGCTGTTTCCGCCAAGGCCTCATTCAGCTGTTCACTTTTCCTTGTGAGGCAGGCTGATCCCCAGTTCCTCATCAGGTTTGCATGCTCCGCATGCCAGGTAGCCTCCTTCCTCGGCGAATCGTTCCAGCTCCTCTCTTGTACCGGTCCATTCCTCATAATTTTCTTTAGATATCTGGCCCGCGCATTCTCTGCCCATCAGATGGATCTTCCTTCCGCCCTCTTTCGTGTTGAGCGCAACAGTGATCACTTCCTCATCAGGATCATAGACATATTCCTTTGCCTTCAGTTCCTCTTCAAGACGGGCGCCTTCCTCATTGAGTTTGCTTTCGCCTGTCGCATAATCGATGTCTACCCCGGGCTGCACATTATAGCAGAACACATTGAACGAAATGCCCTCGCCGCCGTCCTCGACTGAGACCGCCTGCATGTGGACTCCGCGTGCCACGAGTTCATCCCCCATGAAGCACGGCTCGACGCGGTACATGACATGGTTTCCTGTGTTTCTCACATACTCTGCGATGCTTATCTCAAACGGGTTCATGCCGTCCCGGTTCATGTAGCTGGTGCCGGTGATCAGATTGCGGTCGATCGCTTCATCGCCTGACAGAGTGTACGCTATGAGATGGGACCTGTTGTACAGACTGCCGCCTTCGATAAATGCATATGATCCCTTATGCCAGCCGGTAGGATGGACATCGCTGATGTCTCCTCTTTCATGATCAGGCATGCCGTCGAGACCTATGCATGAGTTCGCTGTCCCGCATCTGCCCAGAGAATCCAGCGGATCCAGTGATTCCTGCGTGGTCTTCCAGATCTCATCCTCTCTGAATTCAGGCACATTGCCGTTGATCTCGCAATACGGCTGTCCGTTCCACTCAGGGACTGAAGCCAGGAATTCCGATGAATCGTATTTTATCTGTTCAGCCGCATCCCGGCCGCTGCCTTCCTCACCGGCTGAACCTTTGCAGCCGGTGATAAAAAGCACTGAAAGGATCATTGCGATCAGCAGTGCCAGACAGATACTTTTTCTTTTCATGATATTTCTCCTTCCCCGTATTCTTCCTCAACAAAAGCAGATCTCAGAGAATCTCTGAAATCCGCATCTTCCAGATCTTATCTGA
>CACYHM010000244.1 GCA_902774195.1 uncultured Eubacteriales bacterium | reverse complement strand
CCTCCGCAGCACGGAACCTCCATGCGCACTATAGTCACGCTTTTTATATCATTGTTTCTGATTATTTCGGTCAGTTTCTCTGTATAGTCGATCGAATCAAGCTTAGGACAGCCGATGACAGTTATCTTTCCTCGCATGAAGTCCTCATGCATATTGGCATATGCATATGCCGTGCAGTCCGCCGCAATCAGGAGCTTTGCTCCGTCGAAGAACGGTGCTTCTGTCGGCAGCAGTTTTATCTGGCACGGCCACTGACCAAGTCTGGATACATTCCTGTAATTTGCCGATGCCTGTTCACAGCTTGCTCCCTGAGTATTGTTGAACTGCATCATCTTTGACCCCGGACATCCACCTGCAGGAGGTGCATCATGCCCTTCAGCTTTCAACTTTGCCATCATCAGCTTTCTTCTCTCATTCTCATCCTCGACCTTCATGATCTCATCTACGCTCATATTCCGTGCTGCCTCTCTACTGGCAGCCTGATCATTCTTGACCGCCTCATCATCATATGCCGGGGCTTCTCTCTCTTCGAATGTGATCGCTCCGGTCGGGCAGTTCGGCAGACAGTCGCCGAAGCCATCGCAGAAGTTCTCTCTGACGAGCTTCGCCTTACCGTCAATAATGTCTATCGCGCCTTCATGGCACGCTTCTGCACAAAGGCCGCAGCCGTTACATTTATCTTCATCAATATGTATTATCTTTCTGACCATCTTTGTATCCTCCGCTTTTCTTTACACCGTGAGTATAGTAGAGTAAGAATTGCAAGTATGTGGTTATAACCACATTTTTGAAAGTTTTTTGATAATAATCATGGACAGAGAGCAACTCAGGAAAACAGTGGTCTTTCGCGGAATGAACGATGAGGAACTCAGCTCGGCTCTTTTCGCGCTCAGATCATCTGTGAAGGAATATGCAAAAGATGAATTGATCCTTCATGCGGGGAGCACGACAGACATGATGGGACTGGTGCTCAAAGGCAGCGTACGGATCGAAAGCAACGATATGTGGGGAAACCGTACTATCCTCAGTCATGTAGCTATAGGGGAGGTATTTGCAGAAACTTATGCGCTGGTGCCTGATGAGGCTCTTCTTGTAGATGCAGTTGCCAATCAGGACTGCAGCATACTGCTGCTGCAGATTGGGTCTCTTGGATCCGGCAGCCGGGATTCTTCCCTATGGAGACTAAAACTGATGTCGAATATGCTGACAATATCCATGCGTAAAAATCTAATGCTTTCGGGCAGAAGCTTTCACACATCCCCTAAGACGATACGCGGCAGAGTCATGGCCTATCTCAGCAGCATGTCACTTCAGGCGGGATCGGATGAATTCGACATCCCGTTTGATCGTCAGCAGCTCGCGGACTACCTTAATGTCGAGCGTACAGCCCTCTCCAAGGAACTCGGGAGAATGCAGAAAGAAGAACTGATCACTGTCCGAAAGAACCACTTCAGGCTGAAATAATAATCATTCAGATCGATGTATCGGAGCAGCACCCACTGCTCCTTTGTGTTAGGTTATTTTGTCCTCTTCCTGTGGCGCTAATTAATTAAGGCCCTGTCTGCTGACAGTAGTTTTAAAGTTCATTTTATTTTCAGACAGTAGACTGTGAAGCACAGAATAACATAGTTGCTGCGGATGGTAGTTCGCAATATAAAACGCTCCGAAGATCAGGAATGGAGGATTTTTATGTTCAGAAAAAAATTTTGCACTGCTGCTCGCAGCACTCATGATCTGCTCTCTGGCTGCATGCGGAAACACTTCTTCGAAAGAGGAGGACAACTCGTCAGAAAACAATACATCTGCGCAGGAGCAGGCAGATGCCGCTTCTCCGATTGGCACTGTTGCCAATACACTGGCAGAGGATGAAGATACGCTCATAGCGACCTATGCGGATAGATTTGAGCAGAAGACATACACGGATCCCGAGAGCGGACTGTCGATCACCTACAATCTTTATCTTCCGGAAGGATATGATGAATCTGCTTCTTATCCGATGGTAGTCTTTATCGCCGATTCCAGCTGTACAGGGGATGATCCTGCGAGATCCCTCACACAGGGACGAGGAGGTCTTGTGTGGGCTGCAGAAGAATGGCAATCAGTACATCCAACCATTGTAGCCGTTCCGACTTATCCCGAAACGATACTGGATGATCATAGCGGTTATACCACAACGGAATACGTGGAACTCACCAAACGCTATATCGACTATATGAGCAGCGAATACGCTGTCGATACCAACCGAATTTATGGTACTGGACAGTCCATGGGGTGTATGACCACGCTGATCCTGGCATCTGAATATCCGGACCTCTACGCCGCCTGCATGTTCGTGGACGGTCAGTGGGATGTAAGCACGTTGACCGGCCTTGAAAATCAGACATTTGTTTACTTCGCTGCCGAAGATGATCAGATGGCATGGACCGGCGCGCAGGAAGTAATGTCCATGTTTGATAAAGACTCTGCATCATATAAATATGAACAGTGGGACGGCAGCTGGTCTGTGGATGAATTGTCAGCAGCTGCAGAGAAACTGTTCACAGCTAATGAGGACCAGTATTTTATATCCTGGAAAACAGGAACCATAGGAGCTGATGGCGGTGGTAATGGCGGACCGGGAGGCGGAGCTTCATATCATATGGCGTCTTTCGATTACGCATATAACTGCGTGGCGGTCATGGAGTGGCTGTTTCAGCAAATCAAGTAGCTGATCAATTCCAGTTCGTCGAATTGATTATATGTGCAGGAGCATATGATGCTTCTGCTTTTTTGGGAAGGAGAAAATGAGATGGCAACCTATTACTCAGAGCAACAAATTGAGAAAGCACGGTCAATAGATCTGTATGTATATCCGAAGACAGAAGATGAACTGAACCAACCT
>CACYHM010000243.1 GCA_902774195.1 uncultured Eubacteriales bacterium | reverse complement strand
TCGAGGAGCGTATACGCAAGCTCGCCAACGTTATCAACATAGATATAAAGGGAAGCGACTACGAGATGCCTGAAGATGTCATGACTGCCGTCATAGACGGGGCGGAGATCGCCGTGAAGATCGGAGATCTCGTCGACATCGAGGCCGAGATCGAGAGACTCAATAAAGAAAAGAAGAGGCTCGAATCAGAGGTCGAGCGCGTCGAAAAGAAGCTCGCAAACCAGGGCTTCGTCTCAAAGGCGCCTCAGCATCTGATCGACGAAGAGAAGGCCAAGGGCGAGAAGTACCGCGGCATGCTCGAGACAGTCACCACGCGCCTCGAAGCGCTCATTAAGTAAGAAAAGGAGGGAAACTATGCACGATTCAAAACTGAAAAAAGCATTGCTGCTGGCTGCGCTCTTAGCGGCTATGGTCATCGCCGCCGGATGCGGCATGTCGCACGAAGAGAGCCTTGCACAGAAAGATGCCTGGGCCGAGGATATCGTGCGTAAATCCCTTATAGGACTTGCGCAGGGGCACGCCATAAGAGAGCCTGCTCCCGACGCGGAACTGCTTGAGGATGTGTTCGATTATACCTACATAGGCGGTCTGGAATTCGTCGACCCGCGGGCCAGCGCCGAACTGTGCTCAGGCGATTACTATCTTCCGAAGAACTGCAAGGTCATTCTCGCTCATCCGGCCGCCCTCGACGACATACCTATGCAGGTACTGTATTTTGACAAGGCGAAATACCTGGAGACCATCGGAAGCACCAATGAAGAGGATGCCGACAGGCCGCTCTTCACTCCGATCTACTATGAAGACAAAGATGACGGTGTACGTGAATACCCTACCGGAGCAGCAGTAGCTGAAGCGGTGGATGATTCGGTCTTTGCGGACGGCCTGGATAAGTGCGACTATCTGATAGTTATCGATACTCTCCGTTCAAAGAAAGAAATAAATTACTACAAGAACGGTCTGGACCGCATCACGATGACCACCATCGTGATGGTGATAAATGTAAAGAACATAGCAGTTGAGCACATAGAGGTGGTCAAGATCGATGTGCCGCCGGTCAAATATACGCCTGGCGAATTCATGGGGCATTACGATATGGAAGGCACGGTCAAATATATCACTGCTCTGCTGACGGAATTCAAATAATGGCGATCTCTGACGGACTGGAAAGGATAAAAGCAGCTGCCGCAAACAATATGCGGCAACTGCTTTTTACAGATTGGTGTTGATTAACGAACGATATAAGTATATACTTATATCAGCAAGGAGGTGCTGCTATGGCTACAGAGGCACAGAAAAGGGCATCTGCGAAATATGACAAAGCCAACACCAGGTCAGTTTTGTTGAAATTCAACACGACCAATGATGCGGACATTCTTACGATGCTTGATGAAGTCGAAAACAGGCAGGGATATATAAAAAGCCTGATCAGAAACGACATCAAGGGATCCGGGGATATCCTTTCAGTCGACTCCATACGCAGAATGATACTGCCTGTAGTAAAAAAGTTCGGCATAGACAGGGTCTTTCTGTTCGGATCATACGCAAGAGGAGAGGCTACACCTCAGAGTGATATCGATCTTGTTATAGAGGGAGGGACCGCAGACGGGCTGCTTGATTTTATAAGACTGAAAGAAGCCCTGTCAGAATCGGTCGGCAAGAACGTCGATATAGTTGAGAGGAGAGCGGTTGAGGAGAATATCTCCAGGTCTGGCAAGCGGTTCCGTTCTCACATAGAAAGGGATCAGGTGCTGCTGTATGGCTAGGCAAATCACGGAAAGAGACATCGACAGCCTTCTGCTTATACTCGATCATTGCGAGAGGATCAATGCCTGTGTCAGCCGTTTTGGCGATGATTACGATATTTATTACGCGGATCCTGATTATAAGGATGCCGTAAAGATGAATCTGCTTCAGATAGGAGAGATAAGCAACAGACTTTCTGAAGAGTGTATCGGACAGATTCCCGATGTCCCTTGGAGAGAGATCTATGGACTGCGAAACGTGATAGCTCACGGATATGAGAGTCTGGTAGAAGAAAGAATCTGGAATACGGTAAAAAAAGATATTCCGCAATTGTCACAGGCACTTGACAGCTTCCTGTCTGAGTTGGGAGAAATATAAGATATGGCGATTTCTGACGGACTGGAAAGGATGGAAGCTCTGCTGAAGGAGCTCGGAGATCCGGAGAAAGACTTTAAGGTTATACATATAGCCGGTACGAACGGCAAGGGTTCGACCGCAGTGATGATCGCATCCATACTGGAGAAGGCAGGCTATAGTGTCGGACTGTTTACCTCGCCGCATCTCGAGACTGAGTGCGAGCGCGTCCAGATTTGGGACGGGTCCCACCGCATGATAGACCAGGCGGAATATGACGCGCTGAAAGACAAAGTGAGAGCTGCATCGGATAATGTAAAGAAAACTTTACATTGCAGCGATGCGACATTCTTTGAGATATACACTGCGGCGGCCTATCTGTGGTTCGAAGAGCAGGATCCCGACTATGTGATCCTCGAGACGGGACTCGGCGGCAGACTGGATTCGACCAATACCATAGAAAAACCTCTTGTAAGCGTGATCACGCAGATCGGACTGGACCATACCGCCCAGCTCGGAAACACGATCATAAAGATCGCGCGCGAAAAGGCAGGGATAATAAAGCCGGGAGTACCGGTCGTATCCCAGACGCGGGGTTCTCTTGTAAGCGGTGTCCTGAAAAAAGCAGCAGAAGAGAAGGGCTCGGAATTCATCGATGTATCTGCGATGTACGACTTTGGCCAGGGGGTCAGACCCCGCGGCCAGGGAGTCAGACCCCGCGGCCGGAAAGAGCCGAAGGAGCAAGCCCTCCTGGATTCGGTCTCTATGATCGGACTGCATCAGCT
>CACYHM010000242.1 GCA_902774195.1 uncultured Eubacteriales bacterium | reverse complement strand
CTCGAATTCCTTGCCCAGATCATCCTTGTAGATCTCAGCCTTCATTTCGATCAGGTCGATGATACCCTGGAATGTGTCCTCGGCTCCGATCGGAAGCTGTACAGGTACAGCGTTGGCTTTGAGACGGTCTTTGATCATGTCGACTACCCTGTAAAAGTCCGCTCCCATGATATCCATCTTGTTGACGAATACCATCCTCGGAACATGGTACTTTTCAGCTTGTCTCCATACTGTCTCTGACTGCGGCTCTACGCCGCCCTTTGCGCATAATACTGTGACAGCACCGTCGAGAACACGGAGAGATCTTTCGACCTCGACTGTGAAGTCAACGTGTCCCGGTGTGTCGATTATGTTGATCCTGTTGTTTTTCCAATGAGCCGTCGTAGCAGCAGAAGTGATTGTGATACCTCTTTCTTGCTCCTGTTCCATCCAGTCCATCTGCGCTGAACCGTCGTGTGTCTCGCCGATCTTATGCGTTCTGCCTGTGTAGAACAAGATCCTTTCTGTTACTGTCGTCTTACCGGCGTCGATGTGTGCCATGATACCGATATTTCTCGTTCTTTCAAGTGGAAATTCTCTAGGCATCTCGTACCTCCTTTCTGCTCGATTTTTCCAAAATTACCATCTGTAATGAGCAAACGCCTTGTTGGCCTCTGCCATTCTGTGTGTGTCTTCTTTTCTCTTGACCGAAGCACCCATTCCGTTCGATGCGTCGATCAGTTCTTTTGCCAGCTTTTCGCTCATGGTCTTTTCACCGCGTGCGCGCGTGAAAGCAGTCAGCCATCTGAGAGCAAGGGTCTGTCTTCTCTCAGGGCGGACTTCCATAGGAACCTGATAGTTGGCACCACCAACACGCCTTGCCTTAACTTCGACAACCGGCATGATGTTGTTCATTGCTTTTTCGAATACTTCCAAAGCGTCTTCGCCCGTCTCTTTGTTGATGAGTTCAAATGCATCATAGACGATAGCCTGCGCTGTTCCCTTTTTTCCGTCCAGCATTATGCTGTTGATGAGCTTAGCTACAACAACACTGCCGTAAACCGGATCAGGAAGCACTTCACGCTTAGGAACATTACCTTTTCTTGGCACGTCTCTTCCCTCCTTGCCTAAATGCTTTCTCGGTACTCGACTTCGGACCGTCAGTTTTTTCTTCCGAAGCCGCGGTGCCCAAGGTATATATCTGAATTGATTATAATCTAATATATAAAGGGCACTTGTATTTCCCGATCTTTACCTTATCTTATTTTTTCTTAGGTCTCTTTGCACCGTACTTCGAACGGCCCTGACCTCTGTCCGCTACACCGGCTGTATCCAGTGTTCCACGGATGATGTGGTATCTGACACCCGGAAGGTCCTTGACCCTGCCGCCTCTGATGAGTACAACACTGTGCTCCTGGAGGTTGTGTCCGATTCCCGGTATGTAAGCTGTAACTTCGATACCGTTTGTGAGTCTTACCCTGGCGACCTTACGCAGAGCCGAGTTCGGCTTCTTCGGCGTTACTGTCTTTACGGATGTGCAAACGCCTCTCTTCTGCGGCGAGTTAACGTTCGTAGCTACTCTGCGAAGCGAGTTCATTCCCTTTCCGAGTGCCGGAGCTGTCGATTTCTTGACGCTGCTCTGTCTGCCCTGGCGTACCAGCTGATTGATTGTAGGCATTGATTCTCCTTTCTCCCGCAGTAAGCGGGTATTTTTTTTACAAGCCCTCTTTAAAGCTATATATTTCAGCCTGTTCCGGCCTTTTTTCAGACCGGAACAGGGCTGAGCGCAACGAATATATTATCACAACCGAACGGTCCGTGTCAATCACTCTTCTCCGCCGTCGATCCTGATTTCTTCAACGATATTCCCGCTCTCGTCGTAGGAACGGATACCGCTGTCATCCACGAGCACGGATGCTCCGGATTCGGCGAGCCCCAGCGTGGGAGCTGCCGGCTCTTCTTCATATTCAGCCTCGTAGTCTTCATCCAGCATGTTCGGATCGTAGTTCTCGATGAACTCTGCGTTCGGACCGTAATCGATGTCGATATTGCGGTAACGCTTCATGCCTGTACCTGCCGGGATGAGCTTTCCGATGATGACGTTCTCCTTCAGGCCCTGGAGTCTGTCCGTCTTGCCCTTGATGGCTGCGTCGGTGAGGACTCTCGTCGTCTCCTGGAAGGAAGCCGCCGACAGGAAGGAGTTCGTTGCCAGCGAAGCCTTTGTGATACCGAGGAGGACTCTCTTCGATGTTGCCGGCTCGCCGCCTGCTTCGATCGCTTCTTCGTTCGCGTCCTCGATCTCGACTCTGCTGTAAAGACCACCCGGAAGCAGCCTCGTGTCTCCTGTCTCCTCGATCTTTCTCTTCGAAAGCATCTGGCTGACTATGACTTCTATATGCTTGTCGTTGATGTCTACACCCTGAGTCTTGTATACCTTCTGTACTTCCTTGATCAGGTACTGGTAAACACCCTCGACACCCTTGTATTTGAATATGTCTGCCGGTGCGAGCGGACCTGTCGTGATGTTGTCGCCCGCTTCGACATAATCGCCGATCTCGACTGCCAGCGTCGCGTTGAACGGTACGACGTAGGATTTTTCCTCTTCGCCGCGGACCGTTACCTCACGCCTGTTGTCCTGAGTCGGCTCGATCGATGTTACCGTTCCGTCGGCTTCGCAGATGACCGCGAGACCCTTCGGCTTTCTTGCCTCGAACAGCTCCTCTACCCTCGGGAGACCCTGGGTGATGTCGCCGCCGGCAACGCCGCCTGTGTGGAACGTTCTCATCGTCAGCTGAGTACCCGGCTCACCGATGGACTGTGCAGCCATGATGCCGACCGAGTCGCCGATGTTGACGTTCTCTCTCGTAGCGAGGCTGCGGCCGTAGCACTTCGCGCAGATGCCCGTCT
>CACYHM010000241.1 GCA_902774195.1 uncultured Eubacteriales bacterium | reverse complement strand
CAGCAGCAAAGAAAAGTATCTCATTAAAGCATACATCATTATCGGGATCGCTTTTCTGATCCTCATCAAGTATTTGCAGATCATACATGCCGGAAGGACCATAAACCGGTGCATGTATGCCGCAATAGCTGTCAACACCGCGCTTGCCCTGTATTATTACCTGCGATTCGGCAGAAAACTTAAAGACAAACATGTAAACCTTATAGCCTTCGGCCTGTTTGCGACTTTTACAGCGGACTTTTTTGCTACGCTGATAGGCAGGAGGATGAGCATGACGGCATATCTGTGCGGGGCCGCATGCTTCTGCATCGTCGAGCTCATATACGCCGCATATCTCCGCGGCGGCAGAAGCGCTGTGATCATGCGCACGGTCCTGGTGGCTGCAGGACTGATAGTGCTCGGTGTCATGGGGGCGCTCAAACCGGACAAGATCCTGGGTGTTACTAATGAGATGCTCATACTGGCGAATGTCATAGACGCGTGGGCGGCAAGACGGATAAACCCGCATATATT
The DNA here is from genome assembly GCA_902774195.1 of uncultured Eubacteriales bacterium. The sequence goes on along the minus strand of CACYHM010000241.1, from coordinate 2,375 downwards.
CTTTAAGATCGGCATAACGCTCTTTTTTGCATGCGATACCTCCATCGTCATCAGGTCGCTTACGTCCGGGGCCATACATGATACAGCAGCATTCGTGGTCTGGATATTCTATGTTCCGGCGCAGCTTCTGATCACGCTGGCATATGTATACGGCTGCAGAGACGGAAGATCATATTAACAGAAAGGCGATAATCATCATGATGAACAAACTTGAAGAAGCGATCATCTACGCGACGATACTGCATCAGGGTAAGACCCGCAAACTGGACGGCACTCCGTACATACTGCATCCGCTCGAAGTATCGCAGATACTGTCCACCATGACGCACGACGAAGAAGTCATCACCGCGGGCATCCTGCACGACATAGTCGAGGATACAGACGGAACTCTGCCTGAGATCGAAAAGAGGTTCGGAGAAAGGGTCGCGGAGCTCGTTGCATCAGATTCGGAAGAAAAGAAAACCGGAAAGACCAAGAAAACCGGCAGCGCGACATGGAAAAGACGCAAGGAAGAGTCACTGCTCATCCTTAAAAACAGCAAAGACATGGGGGCAAAAATGCTCTGGCTCGCCGACAAACTCGCGAATATCCGCTCCCTTGCAGGGATGTACTCAGAAAAAGGAGAGGCTATATGGGATGAGTTCAACGAACCTGATCCTGACGAGCAGCGCTGGTATTACAGCAGCATCGCAGAGATACTCGAGCTGCAGTTCAATAAGACGGCGGCTTTCAAGGAACTCATCAAGCACATCAATTTCATCTGGCCGGGCACTTTCGATTCAGATAAAGCCAGATTCAGGAAATACAAAGAGGTGTCGGTCGAAGGCTGCAAGATGATCGCCAGCGGGGCCAAGGGAGAAGTGTACCGCTACGACGATGAGCTCATCATAAAGGTGTTCAACAACAAGAACAAATACCGCGATGTTGAGCAGGAGATCGCGCTCAGCCGCAAGGCCTTCATAATGGGTATACCTACTGCGATATCATTCGGTATCGTAGCTGTAGGCGACAGATACGGCGCCATGTATGAACTGCTCGATTCGGAGACCTTCTCGAGCCTTATCGCCAGAAACCCTTCAAATGTGGATTATTACGCCTCGCTGTTCGCTGACCTTGCCCGCACGATACACGGCATACATGTGACAGAGGAGGACGGATTCCCTGACGCGATGCTGAGACTGCGCAAATACGTAAGCGGCGGGGTCGGGAAGGAAGACGAGGCTCTGGCCGGAAAAGTAATGAACCTGCTCGATACGATATCTTATTCGGATACTCTGACTCACGGAGACTTCCATACCAACAACGTCTTCCTGCTGAACGGAGAGCCGCTCCTGATCGACCTCGACAGGCTTTCGTCGGGACATCCGATGATCGAGATAAGCGATCTGTATTACTTCTACAATGTGCTCGGAGAGGACGATCCTGCCGTTATCGAGGACTTCATGGGATTTTCGTATGACACGGCGAAACAGTTCTTCGAAGTATTCCTCAGAAAGTACCTCGGTACTGAAGATAAGAAAAAGATCAATGCCGTGAAAGAAAAAGCCGCGTTTATCTGCGATGTGCGCATGATCAACAAGATACATAAAAAGAGCAGTATCTCTGACGAGGAAAGGATAATAATAGACCGAAATCTTGACAGGATCGCTAAACTTGCAGATAAACTCGATACACTGGACTTCTGACCGGCGGGAGAGTCTGAAAAACATCCCGGTTACACGGAAAGTGTCTTATATACTTATAATTTGACGTTAAATCTGCTATCATAATCTATGTTCGGGAAACGGTCACAGGCCGTAATAAATATCAAGAAAGGATCAAAAAATGGAAAAGAAAGATTTTGAAAAGAATGTAGTAGTTGCTGTATTCAAGGTCGAAAGCGAAGGCTATCAGGCTCTTTCCGAGCTCAGACAGGCAGCGGCAGGCGATACTTATCTAGTAAGCGCAGCTGCGCTCGTCAAAAAGACAGGTAGTGCATGCTTCTATCTTGACGGATTCGATACAGGCGCTCATACAGCCAATGATGCAGCTATCGGCGGACTTATCGGAATGACTGTAGGCATCCTCGCAGGCCCTCTCGGCGTTCTCCTCGGAGGCAGCTACGGCGCTCTCGTCGGAGCTACTGTCGACGCAGGCGATGCCGCATTCGGCGCTTCGATGCTCGATCAGATGGCTGACAAGCTCGATGACGGAATGGTAGCTCTCATCGCTCTCGCAGCAGAAGAGACACCTGCCGTGCTCGACGCCAAGCTGGGTGCTTATGACACCGTGATCGCACGCTTCGATGCTGATGCTGTTGCAGACGAAGTAGACAAAGCATACGAGAAGCAGGCAGAGATGGCAAGACTCGCAAAGATCGAGGTACGCGAGAAAGA
>CACYHM010000240.1 GCA_902774195.1 uncultured Eubacteriales bacterium | reverse complement strand
CCCCTCAGCAGGTTCATGAGATCCTTATCGCTGTCGTACACTGCGAACGGGACATAAAACAGATTCCCTGCCGTTGCCCGTATCAGATAGCGGTCATACGGATCGACGCCGGAGCCGAAAAGAACGGCATCCGCGAAAAATGCGGCCGCAGACCGGACCTGTGGACCGATATCGAGAAAATCCTCTGACCCCGGATCAAAGCCGCGGAAAATGACGACCCTCTTCGAAGTATGCAGTATTTCCGGAACACTTTTGAGAGGCTTCTTCCTGAACAGCCCCGCGCATTTGAAATAGATGAAACTGTAATCTTTACCGTCCGGACCGTCCTTAAGAGCGTCCCTCTTTTCATCATCAAGGAAGCAGATCTGAGCATCCGGATGAAACAGACCGATCCTTTTCGCCAGATCCCTGTTGTATTCGTGGTTCCTGATGAAGATCAGCTCAGGCTCATATCCGTTATCAAGCGCCCTGATAACGGCGTTGCGTGAATTGACGACAAAGAGAGGGTCGTTGCCAAGCAGGGTGATCCTTCCCTTGTCGAGCCTGAAGTAACAGGCGAGAATGTCAGCCGGCACGTCTTCGAACGCGATCCTGTTGAACTGCGCGAGGTATTCTTCATCGAGCGGCATGGGTATTACGTTCGCAGCCTTGCTCATAACAAAAGCTCCTTTTCTGAAAAATCCTGAGCAGTCAGTTCATAAAGAACGATGCCGCAGGCATGAGCGACATTCAGGGAGTCTATCCCTCCTGCCATCGGGATCCTGACTGCATGATCGCACATGTCTACGTCCTCTTCCGGAAGGCCGTTCATCTCATTTCCCAGAAGCAGGGCAGTACGCGAGGATGAGAAGTTCCTTAGGTCCTTCGCCTCCAGGGTCTCATTTCTGAGAGCCGTTGCGATCACGCTGAAGCCGGTGCTGTGAAGAAGAGGAATGTATTCTTCCGGATCATCCGGGAAGATGATGATGGGAATTTCGAAGTTGCGGAAATCCGTGAGTTCTGTGATCTGCGGAATGAACGGGCTCTTCGAGCTCGTGGAAACCAGCAGAGCGTCAGCTCCGGACCATATGCAAAGATCGATTATATTGGCGATGTTGTGTATACATATGACGTTCTTCAGCATCACCACACGGTGCAGGCAGCTTAGGGTCTCTTCGCTGAACAGCGGAGCAGGCACCTCGAGCATGGCGCTCAGCGCATACGGCTTTATCCTGTTGCCGGTCTGCTCACGCAGAAAGTCCGCGACCTGCTGCTCGGAAGCGCGGTGGACAGGGACTGTAAGGCCGAGAGAAGATATGACAGGCTCCATCGCCTGCGCCTCGCTGCCAGTGCCCAGAATGACCGAATGAGGCATGATGCCGCGCCTGACCATGCCGGTCAGAATGTCGACATCGTGCACTACGACTCTGCTGCCCTCATAGGCTTTAAGATAATTATCTGTTAGTACCTTTTCGAATATGTTCATGTGTCAGGTTCCTGTATTCAAAATAATTCTAAAACCTGCCAAAAGTCGATGTCAAGCACGGGCTGCTTCCTGATAGTTTATTGAACTATCGAAACAGAGTATAATCAGATATACAGCGATCATACAAAGGTATCCTTCCGGATCCTGACACACTCAGTAAAACTCATGAGATGAAGCAAAAACAGATCATCATTCATGTGGATATGGATGCTTTCTACGCGTCCGTTGAGATCAGAGACGATCCGTCTCTGGCAGGCAAGCCCCTTATCATAGGGGCCCTTCCGACTGAGCGCGGCGTAGTCGCGACATGCAGCTATGAGGCGAGAAAGTACGGAGTGCATTCCGCCATGAATATAAAGGAGGCGTACAGGCTCTGCCCGCACGGCATCTACATGCATCCGGACTTCGAGAAGTACAGGAAGGTCTCGGAGCAGCTGCGCGGGATATGGAACGACTATGCCGTAAGGATGGAGACCGTGGCCCTGGACGAGGCGTATCTGGATGTGACCTACAGCGCCGGCAGCTTCGAACGCGCCGGAGAGATGGCAAGGGAGATCAAGACCAGGACCCGCAGCGAGCTCGGGCTGACGTGCTCGGTCGGCATCGCGTACTCCAAGACCGCCGCCAAGACCGCGAGCGAAGAGAAGAAACCCGACGGCTATTTCGAGATACTTACTCCGGAGGCCTTCGTGGATCTGATGATCGACCGCGATGTGCAGTCGCTGTACACAGTGGGCGCCAGGACTGCCGAGAGGCTGAACCGCATCGGCATATATACGGTGCGCGACATACAGGAACGCAGCAAAGAGATCGCTGAGCGTTTCGGAAAGCACGGCCGGCTCATAACTGAGCTTGCGCTTGGCATCGATGACCGCAAAGTGGTCGCATACAAGCCGGAGGACGCCAAGTCTATCAGCCGGGAAGTCACTTTTCAGGAAGACACGGACAATTTCGAGCTGCTGAAGGACGTGCTGGTGCTGCTGGCCCTCTCTGTAGAGGACAGGGCAAAGAGGCATCATCTTCACGGCGGGGGAGTCACCCTCAAGCTGACATTTTTCGACATGCAGAGCATCACCAGGTCAAGAGTCACGGCATCCGCTGACAGCGCCGGCGCGATATACACAGAGGCCGTCAGGATGCTCGATCAGGTAGAGAAGCGTCCGGTAAGGCTTGTGGGAGCCGGCATATACAATCTGGCAGGAGATGAGGGACGGCAGATGACGCTCGGCGACTACATGGGAGAACCTGCCGCCGGTCAGCAGCAGATCATGGACGAGAGGCTACGCGAGCTTCAGGACAGATACGGACTGGACTTTGCCGGACATCTTGAGGACATATATCACGGCGGGGTCCTGCACAGGACCATAGAGTACATGAGAAAGCATTTTAGCTGAAAAGGAGGATCATGGCGTTCAAAATACTTTTAT
>CACYHM010000239.1 GCA_902774195.1 uncultured Eubacteriales bacterium | reverse complement strand
TTCTTTCTTTTCTTCCTTCTTTGCAGACCCGGACTTCTTTGCAGGTTCAGTCTTCTTTGCAGGCTTTGCCTTCTTCGCAGGTTCGGCCTTCTTCGCAGGTTCGGCTTTTTTCGCCGGTTCAGGGTCTTTTACGGTCTCCGCTTTTACTTCGATGATCTCCTCTTCTTCTTCGAAGTCATCATCGTCATCATCTCTGCGGCAGGGAGCCCCGTCGCATCCCATGCCTTCTCTTTCGTCATCCTCGTCGTCACGTTCCCTGAAGCATGGAGCCTCATCGCACGAGAAACCCGCTTTATCAGCGATCTCCTGCGTTGCCTCCGCTACTCTGGAAACTATCACGAGTCCCCTTATGATTTCACAGATCATCCTACTCCTCCTTTTCTTCATCATCTGCTGTGAGCTTTTCGAGAAGTTTCAGAAGCTGATCCTTTTCTTTGGCATTAAGTGCAGCGAATGCCTTTGAGAATCTCTCGTTTCTCTCATCTGCCAGCTCAGCTGCCCTTGCCTTGCCGAGATCAGTGAGTTTGATGAGAGTAGCTCTCTTATCGTCCGGATCGATCTCTCTGTTGACGTATTTGTCCTTTTCGAGCTTGGAGACGAGTTCCGATACGGCAGCAGGACTGATATCCAGCTCATCTACGAGAGTCTTCTGTCTTACTCCCCCGTCATAGGAATCAGCGATAACGAGAAGCCTCTCCCTTACGAAAAACGGACGTGGGAAAGGGAATTCGAAAGTTTTTCTTCTGACGCTGCGAGGCGCCCTCATCACCTGTTCAAAAAGCTGTTCATCTATAGTCTTCTTCATTATCTGACTCCTTTCATTTATCGGCACGCATGATGCGCGGATATATTATTTAAGTACCTAACAATTATTTACCATCCGGTGCTTATGTTGTCAAGTACAGGCTCACTGGAAAGCGCAGTCACAGCCCAGATATGCCTGACCGGCTCCGCCCGGAATCAGCTCTATTCCCTTGAGTTTCCTGTTCTCATAGATCCCTTCGACCCTGTAAGACAGCCCGTGCACATTGCCTTCTGTTATCTGATGGACATCCACCTTGCCGCCCGCATTGCGCGGGATATGCCCGGTAAGGACACATCTGACCGGAAGCGCCGTTTTCCTGATCAGGCCTTCTTTGATATATACCTGTTCAAGCGCATCCTTTATTATCCGGTATCCGCTCATGCCCGGTCTGTTCGTCTCCACGTACAGCGCCGGCTCGGTATCGTGGATCTGCTTGTTGTATTCAGCTACCAGTCCGCAGCTTCTGATCCCTTTCTGAGCCGCAACAGCTCTCTCTATCAGTCCCGCATCAAATTTTACTCCCTTTTCGTTGATAAAGAACCTGTTCGCCCTTCCGATACAATACAGCGCCCCGTCCTCGTTTATCCTGAACAGGTCATTGGTACTCAGATACTTCTCGCCGTCAATCTCGTCGAGCTCAAATATGACCTCGTCATCGAGACGTCCGCTCGAAAGAGAAGGCGTCGAGACGTAGAGGACTCCCGTGTGCTCCTTCCCGTCGGGTTCGTAAAACCGCTTCTTGTCTTCGTTCCAGAACTTCGCCTTCACTCCCGGCAGCAGGTATCCTACCGAATCATCCTCTGTATCAGGATCGCTGAGAGTGAGTCCGACTCCGGCCTCCGTCAGCCCGTATCCGACAAGAATGTTCGCATCCGATCCGCACGCCCTGAAGAAGTCCCTGCATTTCCTGATGCTCTCAGTTGAGACGAAGTCGCCGACCAGGAGTACCGACTGAAGCGATGACAGATCAGGCTTTATGATCGCCAGATCAAAGAGATCGATCAGAGCTGAGAAGTAGACCAGGTTGGTAGCGTGATAATATTCGACGGCAGCGATGAGATTGAACCAGATTATGACTGTCGGCAGTGTCACCAGGTTCCCTCCGTTGGCCAGAGGCGTCAGTGTCCCTATGAATTCAGCACCTCTGAACAGCGTGCCGTGCGCCAGTGATTTCATCCTCGTACCCTTCGGTGCGGTCCTGCCGCTCACAGTATGCCTGCGGAGTGTCTCATTGATCGCGCTGTCAGAAAGCGGCACCGGCTTCGGGACTCCCTCGGTGGTTCCTGAAGTGTGCACGATAACTGCCGCTTCATCAACAGCATTGTCTGCATAGCATATCCCGTGATCTCCGTACTTTTCGAGCAGTTCATCCATGAAGACGGCTCCGGGTACTTCCCTCATCCGCCTGTGGTTGATCCTGCTCAGGCATTTATCCGCTGTAAAGGCAAACGCCCCGTTCACAGGGATATGCAGCACTATCAGATTGCGCAGCCCCATGGATCCCTTCTCGCGGAGCAGCTGCCTCAGAAGGCACGCATCTGTCAGATAGTCGACCAGTATCAGATCTGTGATCTTCTCTTTCCTGACCACTTCCCTTAGCCTCTCAAACGTATTCTCGCTGCTGACCTGCAGCATCGAAACTGACGCTCCGGTCATGTTGAGGCCGAAGAAAGCAAAGGTCACTTCTGCGGATGCCGCACCGGTGATGCCTGCTCTCGAACCATTGCTCCCGGTGATCCCAAGCGCGGAAAAGACGCTCGCATAGCGCTCCCACAGCTCATACATCTGCAGGTAGGTATAGTCCCTGCGGCTGTCCGTCACGGCAATGAGCCTGAGATGCTCAGGATCCGTACCGTTTACTTCCTTTATGTACTGCCAGCACTTCTGGTGGATGATCTCACCGCTTTCCATGCGGGCCTTTGTCTTTTTCGAGTTCATTATCCCGCTACTCTCCTGCCTTTCTCAGCCTTCCGTTCCTGTCAAAGAAGAATGTGAACAGTACGAATATGATTATGTACAGCACCAGCGGAAGCCAGAGATACATCGCCGATATCGCTGTGTTGACTGCAGGCGGCTGTGCTGTGCCCTGAGC
>CACYHM010000238.1 GCA_902774195.1 uncultured Eubacteriales bacterium | reverse complement strand
ATGAACTCTTTGCGATCGGTGTGCATCTCACTCGGTATCCTGAGAGCCTGACTGTTGCCGTTTTTGAATACTTTCGTAGTAGCCATTATTTTACCTCCGGGATGTACATACACGCTGTACACACATTATATATCCGCCTGCCCGGTCTGTCAACAGCAGCTCAGCAGATACGGCTGCATATGAATGTTTGTAAAGAAAAGTCTCCTGCGCGGAGGCTTTTTTTGTATAATCATCATGGAAAATAACGTGGTTTTTATTGGAAGAAAGGGGATCACGAACATGAAAAAGCATGCAAAGATATTCGCGGTCATGATGGCTCTCGCTCTTGCGCTGGCTTTCACGGCCTGCAAGAAGGAAGAGCCTGCTCCGGAACCGGACAGCGGCCAGAACCCGATCATGAACTTCGTCGGCACATATGCCTGTGACAGGGCGTCGATCCTCGTCGAGGCGACTGACGAGACCAACGGCGCCAAAGCCACAGTCACATGGGGAAGCAGCGCTGCAGAGCACAGCGAGTGGACCATGAGCGGCACTTACGATGCCGACAGCCATGTGTTCACATATGCAGACTGCGTCAAGAAGAATGTCGTATTCAAGGAGGACGGAAGCGTCGAGTCCGAAGAGGAAGTCTACAAGGACGGCACCGGCACGATGACATTCTCCGAGGGCACCGAAGGACCTTACCTCGAGTGGAAGGACGACAAGGAAAACGTTGCTGACGGCATGACATTCACATTCGTGAAGGAAGGCGGCCAGACAGGCGTTGCCAATCCGTGGAGCGATGTCGACTCCGCAGAAGCGGCAGCCGAAGGCGCGGGATTCGATTCGTTCGTCATCCCTGAAGGCGAAGAGCTCAGCCTCGGAAAGATCGAGAACGTCAGCTACAGATGCATGGACGGCATGACTGAGGCCGTGATCGAATACCCTGCGGCCCAGGTGGTCGTACGCAAAGGCGATCCGAAGCATGAGATGGCCGAGCACGATATCTCCGGCGATTACAACCAGTACAAGAACAACTGGCAGATCACGGTCGGAGACTATGAAGTATACTGCGCGGGCAACCGCGAGGGAGATTCCACCAAGACCGTATGGAGCAGCGGAGAGTATGACTACGCGGTCCTGGCGAAGGGCCTCGGCGGCGACGAGGATTTCGGCCTCGGCGAGGACGATCTCAACGTGCTCGTGAATGGCACAAAGTAGAGAAAGCAGAGTCTGTATAAAAGGGACGGGAGACCGGTTGAAAGACTTCGGAAAGGTAGAAATGCATGATCTGTCGAAGGACTATCCTTCGGCGAGTGAATACGTAGGGAAACTGCTGAAGGAGAACGGAGTATCAAAGGCGATGATCGCAGAGACTCTGGTCATCTTTGAAGCGCTCTGCTACAGGATATTCGAGCAGAGACAAAACCCCGACTGCGCTGTGATCCTGTCGGGATTCCGCAGGATGGGAGACTCGGCCATAGAGCTGAGCTTCGAAGGAGGCATGTACGACCCTGAGCCGGAGGATCCCTCCAGGCCCACTCCAGAGGACAGGATACTCAGGGCCTATGCGGACAAGATAGACTACAGCTATCGTTCCGGCCGCAACAGGATCACTATAACGATGAAGAGGAACCACCTGTACTCTGTCGGACTGTATGCTTTCAGCATGATTCTCGGCATACTGGTGTATACTCTGCTGCGCTATACAGCATCCGAAAAGCTGCAGTACTTTGTGGCAGAGAAGCTGGTCTTTCCTACCGAACAGCTCTTCATCAACGCGGTCCTCATGATAGGAGCTCCGGTGACATTCCTGTCGATGCTGAAGCATCTGACGGATACGTATATACTGGCGGAGAGCGCGTCGAACGCGAGGAGGCTGCACAGGAACGCCATCAGCTCGTCGATCCTGTCGGTAGTGCTTGCGATACTAAGCAGCTGGGTGTTCACAGACCTGTTTTTCTCCGATGATGACCTGAAGGGCAAATACACCCACGGGATGATCGATATGGATCCGGCAACGCTGATCCCTTCGCTCATACCTTCGGACATATTCACACCGTTCCAGACGATGATGCCTTACTCGCTGATAATACTGGCGGTCCTGACGACGTATGCGTTCTGCTCCGTCGGGAAATACTTTGACATGATGAAGACGGCGATAGATGCCGCGTACGTCCTTTTCGCGAGGATGCTTTCAGTAGTCATGTACGCTCTTCCGCTGTGCGCGTTCCTGTCGATACTGGACGAACTGTTCAGCGACGGGTACATATCGCTTCTTTATCTGGCGGAGATGATCGCAGTAGCGTTTGCAAGCCTCGGCATATTGCTGGGATATTATGTCCTCAGACTGCTCAGAAGCGGCGTGAAGCCGCGGCCTTTCCTGGCGAAGATGGTCCCTCTGATGCGCGAGAACGCGAGGATCGCATCCGCTTTCGATGCGGTGCCGTACAATATCCGGTACTGCGCAAGGGCATTCAGTTTTGACAGAAGCCGCATGGAGCAGTCGATGCCTGTGCTGGCGCAGATCAATCTGGACGGCAACTGCTTCATCATAACGATGCTCGCAATGCTTTATGTCGCGGTCAACAGCACGCCGCTTTCGTTCGGAGACACGATAGCGGTCGGCATACTCGTGCTGTTCCTGTCTATCGGAGCTCCGAACCAGCCGGGATCATGCCTGCTGGGGCTGACGATCGTAATGGTATTCCTTGAAGCGCTGCCTCTTGGAACAGTGGCGATCGTGGGAGAAGTCTTTTTCGGAGGCATGCTGAACCTGGTGAACATAGCAGGCGACATAGTCACGATCGCAACGGAAGAAGTGCGAGAGACAGGAACTGCTGAGCAGATAAATGAAGCAGCCGCAAACTGAAAACTTCAGAAGTCTGTACAAAAAATAACGGCGCCCCCGAGGCGCC